>NZ_JBFOCK010000061.1:0-24760 GCF_040907765.1 Aeromonas sp. s9 | reverse complement strand
GACACATAGATGGTCGCCCCGGTTTGCCAAGCCCTCAATCAATGAAAGTGAGTCAGGTTGAGATTGCAGCCATAGATCCGGATTTCACCGAGGCAACAGCCTCTATCCCTGATGGAATTCGCTGACTGGCTCCTCTATCAGCTAAACGCACTTATTAGTGCCCTGTGTCTGTCGGGTTTTGCCAGTCACGGTCTGACCTGCCTCGCCATCACGTCATGATCGCCCGTGCAATCGGTGGTACTTTCTAACGCTGGTTGTTAACTCGATACTTTGTCACGCTTGCTATGAAACACCGTTCCTGTGCTAGCTATTGCGCTCAGGCCGCTACTGCGTGATCAGCATCGTACTCGCGCTCATGGGCAAGTAATGCCCAGATGATGCGTGCATTCTTGTTGGCCAGTGCCACTACCGTTACATTATGGTTACGTCGCTCCATGACCCCCGAAAGCCAGCTTCCTGCGTACTCTGTCTTACGCTCAGCGACCCGGAGCACGGAGCGGGCCCCGTGGATCAGCAGTGTGCGTAGATAGATGTCACCGCGTTTGCTTATCCCCAACAGGGTCTGCTTGCCGCCGCTGGAATGTTGCTTGGGTACCAAGCCCAGCCAGGCTGCTAGCTGGCGGCCATTTTCGAACTGCTTTGCATCGCCGATAGACGCTACCAGTGCACTGGCCGTGAGAGGACCAATACCCGGCATCTTAGCCAGCTTCTGGCTTGCCGAGTTTTTTTTGTGCCAACACCAGATCTGCTCTTCCAGTTCATTCACCTGCTTGGCGAGCTCTTTGAGGTGCTCCCCTAAACGCTCAATTAATTGACGAAACGTTCCGGGTAGGTTGTTCTCTGCATCCTCCAGGAGCTTGGGCAATCGTAGGCTAATGTGTGCAATACCTTTAGGGACAATGATGCCATGTTCAGCCAGCAGGCCCCTGATTTGATTAGCTTGTGCCGTTCTGGCTTTGACGAACCCTTGCCTTGCGCGATGTAGCGCCAACACGGCTAACTGCTCGCCATTTTTTATTGGCACAAACCGCATATTGGGTCGGGTGACGGCTTCGCAGATAGCTTCTGCATCCGCAGCATCGTTCTTGTTGGTCTTCACATAGGGCTTAACGAACTGCGGCGCCATCAGTTTGACGGTATGCCCCATTCCTTGCAGTTTATTGGCCCAGTAATGGGCACTGCCGCATGCCTCCATGCCGATCAGGCTAGGAGGAAGATTGGTAAAGAATGAGAGCATCTGATCCCGCTTCAACTGTCGCTTGAGGACCGTCTTGCCATGTTGATCAACGCCATGTAATTGGAAGAGATGTTTTGCCAGATCAATGCCGATAGTCGTAGCCTTCATGGTGGTCGCCTCTCTCATCAGTGGGAACTTACATTCGCCACTTTGGCACTCAGATGCCGTTTTGGGGAGGGGCGACCATCCCATTAGATAAAAACAAACGGGACCCTGTGGGTCCCGTTTGTTCTGGTGCCATCGTCAGGCTGGATCACGCCTCCCTCAAGCACGCCGCCTTCGCCGACGTCATGGTCGGAACAAACTCCACCACCTGATAATCGGCCGCCTCTGCCTGCTTGAAGGGATCCTCTGCCAGCATCGCCTCCAGGGCGTCTCGGCTCACTCCCTGCGCCAGTATGACGCCCCCGACTCGGGGTACCCGACGCCCGGACGCCAGAAAATGGCCTGCGGCATACTGCCGCTCCAGCCACGCAATGTGGGCCGGGATCAGGGCATCGATCTCCGCCAGCGGTTTCACATAAGTCAATGTCACGACAAACATAGAGAAGTCTCCAAGGCTCTGGGGCGGCGCCTCTTCCACAAGAGGGCGCCTTTCCCGGGATGCCGCCCTCCTCTTCAAACCCTGGGGGCAGCGCTCAGGTGGTTACTGGCGCGCCGCCAGCACCCGCTCCACCGTGTCGACGATGGCCTGGGTCTGGGGGTCAATCTCGATGTTGGTCCGCCAGCCGGCCTTGACCCAGCCCAGATTGGTGCGGGCCAGGGTCTCGGGGATTAGGTTGACGCAGAACTCGCTGGCGCGCACCTCGCCCACGGTGAGGCTGATGCCGTCGATGCCGATGTAGCCCTTGGTCAGCACGTACTTCATCAGCGCAGGATCGAGGCGATACCACACCTGGCGGTTGTTGGGGGTGTCGATGACCGAGGTCACCTCGGCCGTCCCCATGATGTGGCCGGACATGGCATGGCCGCCAATCTCGTCCCCAAAGCGGGCGGCCCGCTCCACGTTGACCTTGTCACCCACCACCAGTTGCCCAAGGTTGGTGAGGCGCAGAGTCTCCTGCATCAGATCGAAGCTGACCAGATCCCCCTCCACCCGGGTGACGGTCAGGCAGCAGCCGTTGTGGGCTACCGAGGCCCCTAGGGCCAGCCCCTCGCCCCAGGCCGGGCTCGGCATGTGGATCACGTGGGTACGAAAATTGGGCAGTGAATCGATGGCCACCAGTTCGGCGGTCCCTTGTACGATGCCGGTGAACATGAGTCTCTCCAGGCTGTGAAAATTGTCGGCAGGTTACCCCCGGCCACCTTGCAAGACAAGGGTGCCGGCTGACAAGGAGAAGCGCGATCGCTATAGTGACCCCAATCAATCCAGACTGAACGAGGAAACAAAAATGCAGGTATATCAATGCTGTGAAGCCATTCGCATCGCCTACAACCAGATTGGCTCCGGTGAGCAGGGTTATGTGCCCCAGGCCATTGCCGCCAGCATACGGGCGCTCAACGCCGTGGCCTCCGACGAGCGGGTACCGGCGGATCTGCGCGAGCAGGCGGCCTATGCCGCGGCCAACCTGCTGATCAGCGATCACGAAGACGCCTGATCCCGGCTACAAATCTGCCGCCGACCTTCCCCGTTGGCGGTTTTTCAGGCTAGAATGACACCCCCGCATTTTGTCTCCTCAGGACGAGGAGGCAAAAGCCCATCTCTCTTGCCCGCTCTTTCTCTTTTATCTGATCCACTCGGAGGTGTCAGTGCAACGTTATTGGTCCGAGGCGAAGCAGCTCGTTCGTCTAGCCAGCCCCATTCTGGTCGCCCAGGTGGCCCAGATCGCCATGAACTTCGTCGATACCGTGATGGCGGGACAGGTGAGCGCCGTGGATCTTGCCGCCGTGTCGGTGGCGTCCAGCTTCTGGTTGCCGATCATCTTGCTGGTGCAGGGCATCATCATGGCCCTCACCCCCATCGTTTCCCAGCTCAACGGCGCCCGCAAGCAGGACGAGGTACGCCCCGCCGTGCACCAGGGCTTCTGGCTCGCCCTCATCGTCACGCCCATCGCCATGGTGGCACTCTACTTCAGCCCCCTGGCACTGCAGTTCATGGACGTGGATCCCGTCATGGCGGCCAAGACTGCCGGCTACCTGCACGCCATCCTGTGGGGCCTGCCCGCCTTCGTGATGTTCCAGGTGCTGCGCAACTTCAGTGAGGGGCTCTCCCACACCATGCCGACCATGGTGATCGGTTTCGTGGGGCTCGCGGTCAACATCCCCGCCAACTACATCTTCATTCACGGCCACTTCGGCATGCCGAAACTCGGCGGCGTCGGCTGCGGCGTGGCTACTGCCATCGTGCTCTGGGCCATGCTGCTGGCGATGATCGTCTATGTGAAGTGCTCTGCCCACTTCAAGCGCATCAACCTGTTCGCTCAGCTGGCACGCCCCAACGGCAGCCGGATCTGGCGCCTGTTCCGCCTGGGGTTTCCCATCGCCATGGCCATCTTCTGCGAGGTGACCCTGTTTACCGTGGTCGCCCTGATGCTGGCCCCCTTCGGCGCGGAGACGGTGGCGAGTCACCAGATTGCGCTCAACTTCTCCAGCCTGGTCTTCATGCTGCCCCTCTCCATCGGTGTCGGCGTGACCATCCGGGTCGGTCACAACATAGGGGAAGGTCAACCGGATCAGGCCAGGGTCGCCGCCCGCACCGGCCTGATGCTGGGCATGGGCGTCGCCGCCGCGACCGCCGCCCTCACCGTGCTGCTGCGCGACCCCATCGCGGGGATCTACACCGACGACCTGCAGGTGATCGGCCTCGCCGCTACCCTGCTCTTCTTCGCCGCCATCTACCAGATCTCCGATTCTGTGCAGGTGGTGGCCGCGGCAGCCCTGCGCGGTTACAAGGATACCCAGGCCATCTTCTACGTCACCATCGTCGCCTATTGGGGGCTGGGTCTGCCCACCGGCATGATCCTGGGGCTGACCGACTGGGTGGTACCGCGCATGGGCCCGCAGGGCTTCTGGATAGGCTTCATCGTCGGTCTCACCTCCGCCGCCCTGATGCTGGGCGCACGGCTGCGCGTCATCTACAGCCGCTTCGCCAGCCCCGCGGCCTGCACCGCCCTCTCCCGGGCGCAATAGGGCGCGGCCAGGGGCACGGGGAGCCGCACTTTTGGGGCGGCTCGCCTGTAAAATCAACAGGCTGCACAAGAACTGGGCAAACAGTCTCCTTTGTGCATGTCCCTTGTTGACAGCCTTGGGGGCCATGGGTAGTATGCCGACCACGCCAGCAGTGCTGGCGGGATAAAACGGGTCTTCAGCCCGGTTTATGAAGTGGGTTTATAGCTCAGTTGGTTAGAGCACTACCTTGACATGGTAGGGGTCGTTGGTTCGAATCCAATTAAACCCACCACTTTTCGTGATGCGTCCTTAGCTCAGCTGGTTAGAGCACCACCTTGACATGGTGGGGGTCGGTGGTTCGAATCCACTAGGACGCACCATCACGAAACCCTGTTATGCGTCCTTAGCTCAGCTGGTTAGAGCATCACCTTGACATGGTGGGGGTCGGTGGTTCGAATCCACTAGGACGCACCATAACAGTTTGAATAAATTGCAGATATGAATTTGATGTGGGTTTATAGCTCAGTCGGTTAGAACAGTACTTTGACATGGCGTAGGCAATGTCGTTGGTTCGAATCCGGTTGAACACAGATGTGGGTTTATAGCTCAGTTGGTTAGAGCACTACCTTGACATGGTAGGGGTCGTTGGTTCGAATCCAATTAAACCCACCACTCCCCTGCAATGACACACAAAGTCGCCTTGCGCACCCTGCGTCCTTAGCTCAGCTGGTTAGAGCATCACCTTGACATGGTGGGGGTCGGTGGTTCGAATCCACTAGGACGCACCAGATTTGAAAAGCCCGCTTGATAGCGGGCTTTTTGCATTGGTCGGCTCTGACATCCGCTCTCCCCCGTCATCTGCCTCCTGTCCCCTCTGGCCCGCGGGCCGCCATTGTCGTGCCATGGCCGCCGCGTTTACCTCGCGTTGTCAGAAGAGATCGAGCTGCTGGCCGCAGATCCGCTCGAACGACTCCCCCACAAAGGGAAGGATGGCGTCGGCGATGGGCCTGAGCTGCTTGTCGATGTAGTGCTCGTAGTCGACGGCGCTGCGCCGGTACTCCAAAGGCTCGGGGCCGTTCAGGGTCATCAGGTAGGCGATGGTGCCCCTGTGCTGATAGCGCTGGGGCAGGCCGCGGCGCAGGTTCTCCTCGTCCGCCAGGCGCGCCGCCCGCACATGGGGCGGCACGTTCTTCTGATACTCCTCGAGTTTCTGGCGCAGCCGCTTGCGGTAGATGAGCAGATCGTCGTGACGGCCGGCCCGGGTCTCGTCCACCATGGTGCGCACATAGCTGCTGGGATCCTGGTCGTGGAACACCATTTCGTAGAGCCGGGTCTGGAATGCCTTGGCAAGGGGGGTCCAGTCGGTGCGCACCGTCTCCAGCCCCTTGAACACCAGGTGCTCCCCTTCCCCTTCGCCCACCAGTCCCGCATAGCGTTTCTTGCTCCCCTTCTCCAGCCCGCGAATGGTGGGCATCAGGAAACGGCGGTAGTGGGTCTCGTACTGGATCTCCAGATGGCTCGGCAGGTCGAACTCCTGCCTGATCAGCGCGGCCCAGTTGTCGTTGATCATCTTCGCCAGTCGCTGGCCAATCTCGTCCGCCTGTTCGAGACGGATATGGCTCCCCAGGTGCACGAAGGTGGAGTCGGTATCCCCATAGATCACCTCGAACCCTTCTGCCTCTATCCACTCCCGGGTCTGCTGCATGATGCCGTGGCCCCGCAAGGTGATGGAGGAGGCGAGCCTCGGGTCGTAGAAGCGGCAACCCCCCGACCCCAACACCCCGTAGAAGGAGTTCATGATGATCTTGATGGCCTGGGAGAGGGCCTTGTTACTGGCGGCCTTGGCCCGATCCCGCGCCGCCCAGAGGGTGGCGATGAGATCCGGCAGGAAGTGGCGGGTTCGGGAGAACAGGGCGCCGCGAAAGCCTGGAATGGCGTTATCCGGGTGTTTGAGCCCCTCCACCAGCCCCATGGGGTCGATGCAGAAGGTGCGGATGATGCTGGGATAGAGGCTCTTGAAGTCGAGCACCAGCACGTGGCGATAGAGCCCCGGCTTGGAGTCCATCACATAGCCGCCGGGGCTTGCGAGCCCGCCGTCTGCCGGCAGGTTGGGCGCCACATAGCCACCGCGGTGCAGCCGTGGCAGATAGAGGTTGGTGAACGCCGCCACCGACCCGCCCACCCGGTCGAGCTCAAGACCGGTGAGGGAGGCGCGCTCGATGGCGAAGGGGATGAGGTGGCAGAAATCGAAGATCTCCCACACCAGCCTGCAATCTTCCAGGTTGTAGCGGGCCAGCGCCTCCTTGTCGGAGTGGAACAGCTCGGTGATCTTCTCCCCCCGGTTGGCCACGTCTTCGATGTCCTTGCCCCGCCCGAGCAGCTCGCTCGCCACCGCATCCAGGCTGTAGCTCGGGAACTGCCAGGTGGCGCTCTTGAGGGTATCGATGCCGTCCAGCACCATGCGCCCCGGGATGATGACGTTGCCGCTCTGGGGGTCGTTTCGGGACGAGCGCCAGAAGCAGAGCTCCCGCCCGCGCCCGAGCCGCAGCCGCCGCTTGTGGAGTTCGGCGCGGCGCAGCAGCAGGCGAAAGTCGAAATTCACCACGTTCCAGCCGATGACGAGATCGGGATCGTGCAGGCTGAACCAGCCCTCCAGGGCACCGAGCAGGGCTGGCTCGTCCGCCACCCACTCGACGGGGGTCTCCCAGTCCTGCGAGTCCGGCTCCGGGGCACCAATCATGATGACCCGCGCGTCCTCTTCGCTATGAAGCCCCACCGAGAAGAGAGTGCCATCCATGGCGCACTCCACGTCCAGGGAGACCCAGGAGAGGGTCGGCGTCACCGCCTGCGGCGCACAGCGCGCCTCGTTTACCTCCCAGTAACCCTGCCTGCCCCCCTTTCGCCTCGCCTTGCCGTCAAAGCGCATCCCGGCGGTGATGAAGCGCTCCATGAGAAAGCGCTCGGGCAGGCGGATATCCGCCTCGAAGTGCTCCAATCCGCGGATGAGCAGCAGCTCGATGGCGCGGTGGAAGGCGCTCAGGGTGGCAAAGTAGCAGCCCACCACCCGGCTCCCCTCGAAGGTGTGCATGGGGAGGCGGCGAAAACGCCCCCTCACCCCGGCCCCCTTGAAAAGCTCTGCCGCCTCCTCCAGGTGGCGTTCCGGGAGGAAGAAGACCGGCTCCTGCCCCGGCACCACCACCCGTACCGGTCCCTGTGCGCTCCAGAGCCACATCACGATCTCGGTACGCCCCTGCACATCCCGACCATGGCGGGTCAGGATGAAGCCGTCGAGCGGCGGGGTCACGGGAGGGAGGGGCTGGATGTCGGTCATGCAGGTGGTCGGGCTCAAGAGTGGGATGGGACTATTGTACGTTCATACAGTACCCGGCTGCAATTGCCGGGCTGGGCCCTCAGGGCAGGCGCTGTGCCCCGTCTTTGCCATCCGGCGCCGGATTGGGGCATAGTAACCTCGGCATCACTCACCGGCACCGGGCGAGACGGCATGTCCAACTTCCGGCAGACGCTGCGGCCTGCGCGCGCCAACCTTTTCCTCGACAAGGAGCACCCCATGACACAACAGTGGCAACGCATTGCCTCCCGCCTCACCGATGTGGGCGGCATCCCGGTGGCTCGCGCCATCCCGGTCAAGGAGCGGCGCACCATCGGGCCCTGGTGTTTTCTCGATCATATCGGCCCGACCCGCTTTGCCCCCGGCGCCCCCGGCATGGATGTGGGGCCCCACCCCCACATCGCCCTGCAGACCTTCACCTGGATGCTGGAGGGGGAGATCCTCCACCGGGACAGCCTGGGCAGCAAGCAGGTGATCCGTCCGGGCCAGGTGAACCTGATGACCGCAGGACGGGGCATCGCCCACACCGAGGAGTCGGTCCCGAACCAGCCCGATCTGCACGCCGCCCAGCTCTGGATAGCCCTGCCAGAGGCGGATCAGCATACCCCGCCCCGCTTCGATCACTACCCGACGCTCCCCCGCTGGCAGCAAGGGGAGATCACCCTCACCCTGCTCATCGGCGAGCACGGCGGCCGGCGCGCCCCCACTCTGCACTTCTCCCCCATTCTGGGGCTGGATCTGCACGCCCCCGAGGGAGGCGAGATCACCCTCCCCCTGGATCCCGCCTTCGAGCACGGCCTCTTTCCTCTCGCGGGGGAGACCATCGTCGCAGGGGAGGCCCTGGCCCCGGAGCAGCTGCTCTACCTGCCCCCCGGCAACCGGGAGGTGGCGCTGACCCTGCGCCCGGGCGCCCGGCTGCTGCTCATCGGCGGCGAGCCCCTGCCCAGACCGCTGCAGATCTGGTGGAACTTCGTGAGCGTCGACAAGGAGGCCATTAGCACCGCCGCCGCCGACTGGGAGAGCGGTCATCCGCGCTTTGGCGAGGTGACGGGTTACCAGGGGCCCCGTCTCAAAGCGCCGCCCCTGACCGGGCTCTGAGCCAGGGTTCCAAAACAAAAGAGCGCCCATGGCGCTCTTGTTGACTGGGATGAAGGCCCGTCAGGACTCCTCTTCCTGCTCCGCCTGCAACCTGGCCCGGCGGGCCATGGCCTCCTCCTGGGCACTCTCTATCTCGTGCAGCACACCATCCAGATCGATGGCCTCCCGGCTCTCTTCGAACAGGCCGGTGAGCTCGGTCTCGGGGCCCAGCTTGCCATCCTCGAACAAGGACCACATCTCCCGGGCATACCGGGTCTTGAGCAGCTCGGGGGCATACATGCCGTAGTAGTTGCGCATGTTGTCGACATCCCGCTCCAGCATGGCCCTGGCCTGGTTGTTGGCGGCAGCATCAACCACCTGGGGCAGGTCGATGATGACGGGCCCCTCTTCGTCCACCAGCACGTTGAACTCCGAGAGATCCCCGTGAATGAGGCCAGCGCAGAGCATGCGCACCACGTAGCGGATCACCTTGCCATGATCCACCAAAGCCTGCTCACGGGTCAGGGCCACGTCGTTGAGACGGGGGGCGACGTTGCCGTCGGCGTCGGTGATGAGCTCCATCAGCAGCACGCCATCGAGGCAGACATAGGGCCTGGGCACCCGCACCCCGGCCGCCGCCAGCTTGAACAGGGCATCCACCTCGGTGTTCTGCCACACCTCTTCGTGCTGCTTGCGACCGTACTTGGAGCCCTTCTCCATGGCGCGGGCATCGCGGCTGCTGCGTACCCGCCGCCCTTCCTGATAGACCACGGCCTGCTTGAAGCTGCGCTTTGACGCCTCTTTGTAGACCTTGGCGCAGCGGATCTCGTCGCCGCAGCGCACCACATAGACGTCGGCCTCTTTGCCGCTCATCAGCCGGCTGATGACATCGTCCACCAGGCCGTCATCAACCAGAGGTTGGATTCGATTTGGAATTTTCATGACCGCCCTTTTACCCTATTTGCACCTTGTTTGCACCTGTTTGCTGGTGGCCTGCCACCCCTGTCAGAAACGGCCCGCAAGGGGGCCGTGTCGATCAAGGTTCCGGTGGCAGCCCCTGGCGGATGCGGCGGACCCCCGCCTCGTAGAGACCGTCCTCGCCCTGATCGTGCTCCTGGGTTTCGAAGATCTTGAGAAACCACATGTACTGCTCGGGGAAGCGGCCAAGCTGCTGCTCCACCATGCGGTTCATCTGGTTGACGTCCGCCACCAGATCCGCGGTGGGATAAGGGTCGAACGGCGCCTCGATCTCCAGCCGGTAACACCCCTCGTCCTCGTCGTAGCAGGCCAGAATGGGCACGGCGCGGGCACCGGTCAGCTTCACCAGCTTGGGCAGGGCCGGCAGGGTCGCCTTGGGGTGGTTGAAGAAGGGTACGAAGAGGCTCGCCTCCCGGCCGTGATCCTGATCCGGCAGATAGAAGAAGCTGTCGCCGCTGCGCAGGGCCTTGATGGCGGGCTTGATGCCGACGCTGCGCTCGTAGATACGCCCGCCCTTGCTGCGCTCGCGGTTGATGTACCAGTCGAACACCGCATCCTTGGGGCTTTTCATCATGGTGCACATCTTGATCCCCTGGAGGGGGAAGTAGCGGCCAATCATGTCCACCGCCCAGGTGTGGGGCACCACGAAGATCATGGGGCGACCGGCTGCCCGCTCCGCCTCCACGTGCTCCCAGCCGCTCACCTTGACGCGCCCCTTGAGGAAGTCGGGGCTGCGCCAGGTCAGCTCGCCAAAGCCCAGGAAGGTCTTGAGCCCCACCCGGATGGATTTCAGCAGCAGGGCCTGACGGCCCGCCTCGTCGAGATGGGGGAAGCAGATCTTGAGGTTGGTGTCAGCGATGTAGGCCTGCTTCCTGGAGACGCGCAGCAGCAGGGGGGCCAGGTAGTCGGCCAGCTTGTCCCGTGCCCTTGCCGGCACCCAGGCCAGCAGGGAGAGCAGGGCGACGGCCAGCCAGCTGCCCCACAGACGGGGGTGCAGCAGGCGCGGATGAAAAGAGGTATCAAACACCGGATCTTGTGCGGACATGGTCGCCATCGAATCATCAAAACAGACCGTCATTTTAGTGATCCTGACAACTTTTTCTACCCTGCCCTGCACAGCGCCCTCGCGCCAAGTCACTGATCAGACAAGTTAGAAATAAAAAGTGGCCCGCTTGGGGCCACATTTTTGCACCGGGTGAGCGCAAGGCTCAGGGGTGAGGAGCTAGGCCCCGGCGGATGCGCCGGATCCCCTCTTCGTAGAGGCCATCCGGCCCCACCTGATCCTCACGGGTGTCGAAGATCTTGAGGAACCACATGTACTGGCCCGGGTGGCGGCAGAGCTGGCGCTCCACGCTGTCGTTCATGCGGCAGGTATCCGCCATCAGATCCCCGCTCGGGTAGTCGGCGTAGGGAGCCTCGACCTCCAACCGGTAGCCGTGCGCCTGCTCGTCATAGCAGGCCAGCACCGGCAGAGCCCGGGCACCGGTCAGCTTCACCAGCCGTGGCAGGGCCGGCAACGTCGCCTTGGGGTGGTTGAAGAAGGGGGCGAACAGGCTCGCCTCCCGGCCGTGATCCTGATCCGGCAGATAGAAGAAGCTCAGACCGGATTTCACCGCCTTGATCACCGGCTTGATGCCGGCGCTGCGCTCATAGACGCGGCAGCCGTGCCGGGCCCGCGCGCCGTTGATGTGCCAGTCGAACACCGGGTTGCGGGCGCTCTTCATCATGGTGCACATGGGCAGGCCCCGCTGGGCGAAGTAGTAGCCCGCCGCATCGATGGGCCAGCTGTGGGGCACCACCAGGATCACCGGTCGGCCAGTGGCCTGCTCCGCCTCGATATGTTCCCAACCGCTGACCTGGATCCGCCCCATCACGTGGGCGGGGCTGCGCCAGGTGAACTCGCCAAAGCCCAGCAGGCTCTTGAGGCCGACCCGGATGGAAGTCATCAGGATGGCCTCCCGCTCGGCCTCGCTCTTCTCCTTGAAGCAGATGGCGAGGTTGGTCCTGGCGATGTAGATCTGCTTCTTCGAAATGGCGCATACCAGGGGCGTCAGAGCATCGGCCAGGCGATCCCGCCAGCGCGGGGGAACGAAGGCGAGCACACCGATGGCGCCGAGGGCGAGCCAGCTCAACCAGTAACGGGGGTGCAGCAGACGAGGCTGGAATCGGGCGTCAAACACGGGATCAGATGAGGACATGGGGC
The DNA here is from genome assembly GCF_040907765.1 of Aeromonas sp. s9. Taxonomy (NCBI): domain Bacteria; kingdom Pseudomonadati; phylum Pseudomonadota; class Gammaproteobacteria; order Aeromonadales; family Aeromonadaceae; genus Aeromonas; species Aeromonas sp. s9. The sequence continues at coordinate 12,808 of NZ_JBFOCK010000061.1, read as the reverse complement.
ACGACAAAACAATGGGAAGATAAAGTGGCGCGCATCGTGACAGGTATTACCAGTTAACGCCAACTGAATGTCGCCTGTATGGGCAACTATTTAAGCCACTTCACGGATTGACAAAATTAATCTGCTTCATTTGATTCCCCTCTGTGTCACTGCATCACGAACGGCAGACCCCGCACGGGCGGGGTCGATGACGAGGGGGGATGAAAACCTTGTGCCTAGCGGCGTGCGGGCTGCCCCGGCAGGTCATCCTGCACCGCCGGCAGGAAGAACATCAGGTAACGCAGGGCCACGTAACCCACCACCAGGGTGGCCACCCCCAGCTCCAGATAGGCCAGCTGATGGAGCTGCTCGGCATAGCGGGCCGCCTGTGGCCACTGCGACAGCAGGTGACTCACCTTGAACAGGGCGGTGGCCCCGATCACCAGGGGGAAGGTGAAAGCGGCGTAACCCGGCGAGAACGGCAGGCGCAGCAGCTTGATGAAGGCCAGGTAGATGATGCCGGTCATCAGCACGGCGATCCCGATCAGCACCGCCACCAGCAGCAGGGAGGGATCCTGGCTCACGGTGAGGTAGCCGGCCAGCGACAGGCTCGCCGGGGCGGCCAGGATGGCGATAGTGGGCTTGGCGGCATCCGGCACCTCGTGGCTGAAGATGAGGCGATAGAGCATCAGCGGCAGCATCAGGCCGTAGCAGGCCATGCCGAACCAGAGCAGGCCGGTGGCCAGGGATGCGAAGGGACCGCCCGGGTAGGCCACGTCAGCCACGATGATCCCCACCGGCGGCACAAACCAGCTCGGCACCATGTGATGGATTTCGAACGCTCTGGCCCTGTGCCAGACGAAAGTGGCGAGGAAGACGAGGTGGATGATGACCGCAAACAGCCAGAGCCCCTGCCCCAGGGTCGGGGCGAGCAGGCCGACCGCCTTGGAGACCACCATGGTCCCCATGGCGTAGGTGGGCACCACGCTGCCCACCACGGGATGGGCGAGATCCTGCCACAGCAGGCGCGGGTGGATCAGAAACTTGAAGGTCAGGACGAGGAGCAGCACGGCGGCGATGGCGGCCCCCAGCAGTTGCAGACGGCCATCGAACTGACCGGCATTTTCCCAGCACCAGCCGAGGCTGGCGATCCCCAGAGCCAGACCGGCCATGGGGGTCGGGGCGGCAGCCAGGGAGCGGCGGGTTCTTGCGATCATGGCGAATACCCTCTTGATGATGACGATGGGCATAGGATAAAGGGGGTCTATCGTTTACGATATCTAAATGAATTGAACTTAGCGTTTAGGAAAATCAAACGATATGAAGCTCACCCTGCAACAACTCAAGGTGTTTGCCACCATCGCCCGCCACGGCAACCTGGGGGGCGCCGCCAATGAACTCTGCCTGAGCAAGGGGGCCGTCTCCCAGTCGCTGCAGGAGCTGGAGCGCCAGCTCGCCACGCCCCTGTTCGACCGGGTGCACCCGAGGCTTCAGCTCAACAGCGAGGGGCGCCTGCTGCAACCGGCCGCCGAGGAGCTGCTGACCCGGATGCAGGAGATAGAGCAGCTCTTCAGCCCCGATGCCGAGCCGAGCGGCCAGCTGCACCTCGGGGCCAGCCAGACCATCGGCAACTACCTGCTGCCCGCCCTGCTGGCGGAGGGGGCCCAGGAGCTGGGGGCCGCCCCCAGGGTCACCATCGCCAACACCCACCTCCTGTGCCATGCCCTCGCCCACTTCGAGCTGGATCTCGCCCTCATCGAGGGGGAGAACCACCACCCGGACCTGGTGAGCGAACCCTGGCTGGAGGACGAGATGCTCATCATCGCCGCCCCCGGTCACCCCCTGGCGGATCAGCTCGAGCTGCCCCTGCGCCGACTTGCCGGGGAAACCTGGGTGCTGCGCGAGGCGCAATCCGGCAGCCGCGAGCAGTTCGAGCAGCAGCTCCAGCCCCACCTGCCCCGCTGGCAGGCGGGGATAGAGCTCAATACCCTGGAGGCGGTGATGCTGGCGGTGGAGAAGGGGCTCGGCATCTCCTTCATCTCCCGCCTCGCGGTGGCGGACCGGCTGGCACAGGGGCGCCTGGTGGCCCTCACCCCGAGTCGCCGCTTCCCCCGCCAGCTCTCCCTCGTCTGGCACAAGCAGAAGTTCCACTCCGTCGCCCTGCGCCGCTTCCTGGCCTTCTGCCGCGCCCAGACCCTGGCGTGAGAAACCCTTCGGATACGACAAGGGCGCCATTGGCGCCCTTGTCGTTCAGCCGATGACCCCCTCGGCCCTCAGCCCTTCCCCGGCCTCAGCCGGCGAGTCCCCCTTCAATCCAGCCGAGCACCTGCCGGGTCACGGCCTGGGGCACCCAGGGGGAGTCCAGCAGCCGGTGGCGCAGGCAATCGGCGAAGTGATCCGCCTCGTGCTGCATGCCGCCCCCCTCCACCGGCAGGTAGATGTCCGCCGGCCAGATGACGGGGGCAGGCCCCCCTTGCCAGCGAATGTGCTGGGGATTCCACCACTTGCCCTCGATGACCAGGCTCCACCCCTCCCCGGACAAGGACGCTTCCCGCTCGAGATCCTCGATGATGGAGGCCCCGAGCTCGGCCCGAAACGGCTCATCGAACGTGAAGCTGGCGGTAAGATCCACCTCCCCCGGAGCCCGCGTCAGCGTCACCTCGGGGGCGGGGCAGCCCAGCCCCAGCCGATGACAGAGGGCGGCATGGAGCCAGAGGGGATAGACCCCCACGTCCCAGGCGGCGCCGCCATCCAGCGCCGGATCGAACAGCTTGCCCACCTTCGGCTGGGCCGAACCGAACGCCGCCCGCAGCTCGCGCGGCGGCGGCAGCAGGGGCAGGCGCTGCAACAGGGCGCGCATGGCGGGGAAGCACATCACCTTCATGGCCTCGAGCAGCAGCAGGCCCCGTGCGTGGGCGAGCGCCACCAGGGCGTCCCAATCCGCCACCCGGGTCACCGCCGGTTTTTCCACCAGTACGTGCTTGCCCGCCAGCAGCATCTGCCTCACCAGGCCCGCGTGCTCCGGGTGGATGACCGCCACATAGACGGCCTCCACCTCGGGGCTGGCGGCCAGGGCCTCATAGCTGCCATAGGCGTGGGGCAGCCCCAGATCCCGGGCGAACTCGTCCGCCCGTCCCTGGTCCCGGGCGGCGATGGCCACCACCTCGGCTCCCCTGGCGTGCCCGTTCACATCGCGGCAAAAACGCCGGGCGATGGCCCCCGCCCCGGCAATGCCAAAGCGCAGGGGCGCCCTTGTCTCGTCGTGCATCGTCTCTCCTTGCTACCCAATGGTGGACCCCGGCATCACGCCGGGCGCGGGCTCCCGGCCAGGCTGCGCAGCCAGCTTATCTCCTCGCCCCAGATGGACTCGTCGATGGTCTCGAGGATAAGCGGGATGCCGTCAAAACGGTCGTCGTTCATGATGTGGTGGAACACCGCCTCGCCGAGGTTGCCCTCCCGCAGGCTGTGGTGACGGTCGACCCGACTACCGAAGGTACACTTGGCGCCGTTGATATGCATCCCCTTGAGGTACTGGAACCCCACGATGCGGTCGAAGTCGGCAAACACCGCCCCGCACCCCTCGGGGGTACGCAGATCGTAACCGGCGGCGAAGGCGTGGCAGGTGTCAAAGCAGACGCCGACCCGACTCTTGTCCTCTACTCCGTCGATGAGGGTGGCCAGGTGCTCGAACGACCAGCCGAGGTTGGTGCCCTGACCTGCGGTATTCTCGATCACCGCCGTCACCCCTTCACTTCGCTCCAGCGCCCAGTTGATGGACTCGCTCACGAGCTTGAGGCTCACCGCCTCGGGGATCTGCTTGAGATGGCTGCCCGGGTGGAAGTTCAGGTAGCACAGCCCCAGTTGCTCGCAGCGCTTCATCTCGTCCAGAAACGCATCCCGGGACTTGGCGAGGGCATCGGGGTCGGGATGACCCAGGTTGATGAGGTAGCTGTCGTGGGGCAGGATCTGCTCGGGGCGAAAGCCCTCCTTCTCGCAGGCGGCCTTGAAGGCGCGAATGCTGGCCTCGGAGAGGGGCGCCGCCTGCCATTGGCGCTGATTCTTGGTAAACAGGGCGAAGGCGTTGGCCCCGATGGCTTTGGCCCGGGCGATGGTGTTTTCCACTCCGCCCGCCGCACTGACGTGGGCTCCGATAAATTTCATCTCATCTCCTGTGCACTGTGACCGGGTGCCTGCCGCGCTGGCCACCGCACCCGTTGCCGGGGCGCCATTATGCCCAAGCCAACCCCTTGCGCCAAACCGGGATTGTCGATGGGGGCAATGGAAAAGGCGCCCGCAGGCGCCTTGATGAGAGACAGGACATCCCTGTCCGTCAATAGGCCAGACCGGCCCCGTAGGGATAGAGCGGGCTTTGTGAGTCTTTGGCCACGTCCGGGGACTGGGTCAGCACCGCCTGCCAGCTGGAGGGCAGCTCGAAGGGGAGCTTGCCGCGTGCCTTCTGGGTGCCGCTCATGACATCGAACAGGGCCTGATCCAGGGCGCCGAAGTTGGCCAGCAGCACCCGGGCCGCCGGGGCCACCTCGGTCAGGATGGCGGGCCTGTCCAGATAGACGGAGAGCACCAGGGGCACCCCGGCCTGCTCGATGGCCTGGATGGCGGCAAAGTCATCCGCGCCGCGGTAGACCCCTTCGTGGGCCGTCTCCTGCACCACCTGATCATTGCTGGCAAAGCCGAGCTGACCGAAGTGGATGCTGCCAAACGGGAAGCGGGGATCCTGCTCGCCCGGGGCGTTGACCCGCACGATGGCAAGCTCCGCGTCGGCCAGGTTCGTCACCACCGTATAGCCGTTGGCCCTGGCCACCTCGGCGTTGACATTGTGCAGATAGACCCGCTTGCCGTCCGCCTTCAGCGGCAGCAGGGCTCCCTCGTTCTTCAGCAACACGTGAGACGCCGCCTGGGCGGCCTGGGCCTCTTGCTGGAACTCTGTCTTGCCCACCAGGGCCACCGCGGCCTCGGCATCCACATAGGGATTCTCGAAGAGCCCGAGGGCAAACTTCTGGGCCAGGATCCGCTCGGCCGAAGTGGTGACGGCCGCCTCGGTCACCAGACCGCTCTGCACCGCCGCCAGCAAGGGGGCTGGGTCTTCCACGCCACCGAACTGATCCACCCCGGCGTCGATGGCCTTGGCATAACGCTCGGCCTTGGTGAGCTTCTCCACGCCCCAGGACATGCCAAAGGGCACGGTCCAGGGGCTCACCCCGGCATTGACTTCATCCTGGGTCAGCCCCTGCTCGCAGCGGCTGTCACAGTCATTGACGATGCCCCAGTCGCTCAGCACCACGCCGTCAAACTTGAAGTGACCCCGCAACAGATCCGTGATGATCTGGCGGTTGAAGCCAAACCCCACCTCCTCGACGGGCTGCCCATCCTGGGTCAGGCCCAGGGGCATGGCGTAATAGGGCATCACGGCGGCCACCCTGGCCTCGAAGGCGCCCTCGAAGGGCACCAGGTGGTAGGCAAACTGACCGCCGGGGTAAACCTGCTCCTTGCCCCAGGGGTTGTGGGCATCCAGCCCGTCCTTCTGGGGACCGGCCCCGGCGAAGTGCTTGACCACGGTGACCACGCTCTCCTTGCCTATCCCCTCGCTCCCCTGCTGGAAGCCCTCGATGTAGGCCTTGACCAGGGACTTGGCGAGCAGGTTATCTTCCCCGAAGGTGCCGTTGATGCGCCCCCAGCGCGGCTCGGTCGCAAGATCCGCCTGGGGCGAGAGGGCCTCGTGGATGCCGACGGCCCGGTACTCCTGACGGGCGATGTCGCCAAAGCGCTGCACCAGGGCAGCATCGCCGATGGCGGCCAGCCCCAGGGTTTCGGGCCACTGGGAGAAGGCCCCGGCACCGATGCTGGTGGCGTTGGGATCATGGGTGAAGTGGTTGCGGGGATCCGTGCTCACCGTCATGGGGATGCCGAATCCCACCCCTTCCAGCAGGGCCTGCAGGGTGTTGTTGTCCGCGGCGATGGCCGCCGGATCACCGGCCATGCGGGTGATGAAGGTGTTGACCCCGTCCTCGCGCAGCATCTTGTCCATGGCCGCGAGGTTCACCCGCCCCGCCCCGTCCAGCACCAGGGTGCCGTGCATCATCAGCCCTGCCTTCTGGGCCAGGGTGAGCCTGCCCACCAGATCCCGGGCCCGCTCGGCGGCGCCGAGGCGCCAGTCCTCGTAGGGGGTCAGGGTGCCGCTGCCATCGAGATCCTTGAATTGCAGGCCGTCCTGCTCGATGAGGGTGACGGTGCGGTGGCCCAGAACGGGCTGCTCGGGCTTGGGGGTGGAGTCGTTGTCGTTGCACCCTGCCAGCAGCAGGGCCCCGATGGCGAGGGCGACACGGGTTCGGGAGAGCGAGTGGTGTTTCATTGTTGTTATCTTCCTTGTGTGTGTAGGAGTCGCCACTCTATGCAAAAGCGGCCCCTCTCACTTGCCCGTCGGGTGCAGGAAGTTGCCGGTTGGGAGCAGGATTGAAAAGTGTGAAAAGGGTTGCAGGGTTACCCTTGGTTACAAATCTGAAACATGAAAGCGGCGCTGGCTCACGGCAATCCGCCGCCGTTGGCCGATGATGGTGGGCCACCGCTGACAAGGATTTTTGCCGTGAAGACCGTCTCCAACCGGATTGCCCTGCACTGCCTCAACCACTGGCAGGCCCGCGGGCGGGATCCTGCTGCCCTCCTGCACCCCTGCGGCATCGCCCACGAAGAGCTGCTGATCCCTCAGGGGCGGCTCGACACCGTGCGCCACTTCCGGCTGCTGGCCGGGGCCGCCCCCCACGTGGATCTGGCCCTCGACTGGACACCCCCCGCCCTACCCGGTCTCTTTGCCGACTTCATGTCGCTGGCGAGCCTGTGCTGCAACGCCGCCACCCTTCGCCAGGCCCTGCACTTCTTCCTCGCCTACCGCCCCCTCATCGGCGAGAGCGACGAGATCCGCCTGCAAGAAGAAGAGGGACAGGCCAGGATCAGCTACCATTCGGAGTCCGATCATCCGGACGTCATCGCCCTGAGCAGCCTGGCCAACCTCTGCCATCTCTATGCCCTGCTCCAGTTCTACCACCCGGGCCAGGGGCTGCTGGTGCTGCCCACCCCGGTACGCCCCAGGCTGTGGCGTGAGCTGGCAGGCTGGCTGGAAGGGCGGTTGCAACAGGGGGCGGCCTTCGAGCTACGCTTTCCCGCCGCCTTGCTCGATCTCACCCACGAGCAGTGCAACCTGCCCCTGCAACCCCTGCTGCTCGGGGAGCTCGACCGGCAGATGGCCCAGCTTCGCCCCAGCAGCCGCTACCGGGACAGGGTGATGACACTCATTCGCCAGCAGCTGTGGCAAGAGAGCACCGAGGCCTCCTCTCTGCTCGATGGGGTGTGCGAGCACCTCAAGCTGACCCGCTGGACCCTCAACCGCCATCTGCGGGAGGAAGGGTGCCACTTCTCGGGTCTGCTGGAGCGGGTGCGCCGGGAGGAGGCCTGCCGCCTGTTGCAGGATCCCGCCCTCCCCCTGCAGACAGTGGGGGAGCGCCTGGGTTTTGCCCGCCAGAGCAGCTTTACCCGCTTCTTTCGGGAGGCGTTTGCCCTCTCCCCCCGCGAGTTTCGCTCAAGGCGCAGCCGCCTCTGAGGCGCCCCCGAGATGGGCGGCGAGCAACCCCGCCAGCCAGTGGATGAAGAGCTGGACCCTGGGGGCCAGTTGGCGGCGATGGGCATAGAGGGCGTGGATGGGGAGCGGTGGCGGCTGCCACTGGGGCAGGATGCTCACCAGCTCGCCCACCGCGAGCAGGGATTCGACCCCCACCCGCGGCATCTGGATGATGCCAAGCCCCGCCAGCGCCGCCGCCAGGTAGGTCTCGCTGTCATTGACCATGAGGGCCCCCGCCATGGGCAGCAGGGCGCGGCGGCCATCTTCTGCCAGGTATTCAAAGCCGGGTTCGCTGCGCCCCTGCCCGGCACCAAACCCGGGACCATAATGCACCAGCCGGTGGCCCGCCAGATCCCCAAGGGTGCGGGGCACCCCGTGGCGAGCCAGGTAGCCTGCGCTGGCACAGTTGATCTGGCGATAGTGACCAAGGGGCCTGGCCACCAGGCTGGAGGGCTCAAGCGCCCCGACCCGCACCACGCAGTCAAACCCCTCGCGCACCAGATCCACCCGCCTGTCCGTGCTGCTCAGCATCAGTTGCAGGGCGGGATGCTGCGCCAGAAAGTCCGGCAGGGCCGGGATCACCAGGTGGCGGGCCATCCGGCTTGGCATGTCGACCCGCAGTTGTCCCGAGATCTGCCCCCCCTGGCGAAACAGGCCGTCAAACTCCTCCATGTCCGCCAAAAGCTCCCGGCATCTGGCATAGCAGAGCTGGCCGTCCGTGGTGAGCTGCACCCGCCGCGTGGTACGCAGCAGGAGCCGGGTCCCCATGCGCTCCTCCAGCCGGCGGATGGCGGCAGAGAGGGTCGCCTTGGGGATGCCCGTCTGCTCGGCGCAGCGGGTAAAACTCTCCAGCTCGGCAACCCGCACGAAGGCTCTCATCGCATCCAGTTGATCCATGGTCTGATTGTCTCGATAAACGGAACAGTGATTCTATTATCACGCTATTTATCCAGTTAAAAAGGAACAATACAGTGATCCGGTCGGCTCGTATCGAGCCTGTGTCCGCCACCCTGACAGGAGTCATACCATGACCAGACCCATCGCCCTCATCACCGGGGCCAGCCGCGGCCTTGGCAAGCACGGGGCCCTGGCCCTCGCCGCCAAAGGCGTCGACCTCATCATCACCTATCGCAGCCAGGCCGCAGAGGCGGAGGCGGTGGTGACCCAGGCCCGCACCCTCGGCGTCCGGGCCCACGCCCTGGCACTGGACGTGGGCGAGAGCGCCACCTTCGCAGCCTTCGCAGAGGAGGTGACGCAACTGCTCGCCCGAGAGTGGCAGCGCACCCATTTCAACTTCCTGGTCAACAACGCCGGGATCGGCATTCATGCCAGCTTTGAGCAGACCACGGAGCAGCAGTTCGACACCCTGCTCAACATCCACCTCAAGGGGACCTTCTTCCTGACCCAGGCGCTCCTGCCCCTCCTGGCAGACGGCGGTCGCATCCTCAACCTCTCCACCGGTCTCACCCGCTTCGCCATGCCGGGTTATGCCGCCTACGCCGCCATGAAGGGGGGCGTCGAGGTGCTCACCCAGTATCTGGCCAAGGAGCTGGGCCCCAGGGGCATCGCGGTCAACGTGCTGGCCCCCGGCGCCATCGAGACCGATTTTGGCGGCGGCGTGGTGCGCGACAACAAGGGGGTCAACGACTTTCTCGCGAGCCAGACCGCCCTTGGCCGGGTGGGTCAGCCCGACGACATCGGTGGCGCCATCGCCGCCCTGCTCTCCGATGACTGCCGCTGGATCACCGCCCAGCGCATCGAAGCCTCGGGCGGCATGTTTATCTAGGCGGTCATGGTTGCCTGCTGCACAAACAAGGAAGGCCCCCTCCGACGAGGGGGCCTTCCGGCATTGGGCAAACGAGGTGCGGCGCACCGGGCCCGTTACAGGGCCTTGCCACCGCTTGCAATGACCTGGCTGTACCAGTGGAAGCTCTCTTTCTTGATGCGACGAAGAGACCCTCCCTGCTCGTCCCTGTCCACGTAGACAAAGCCGTAGCGCTTCTGGTAGCCGTTGAGCCAGCTCAGGATGTCGGTGAAGGACCAGGCGCAGTAGCCCAGGAGCTCAACCCCGTCCTGCATCGCCTCCTGGCACGCCTTGAGGTGGCTGTGCAGATAGGCGATACGGTAGTCGTCGTTCACCTTGTCCCCGGCTTCCAGCTTGTCGAACTCCCCCAGGCCGTTCTCGGTGATCATCAGCGGCAGGGCGTAGCGGGAGGAGAGCCGACGCAGGGCGATGCGCATCCCGGTGGGATCGATGGCCCAGTCCCAGTTGCTGGTCTCAAGGTGCGGATTGGGGGCCGTCTTGTAGAGGCCGGGAATGCCGCTGGAGGGCGTAGTGCCCTTCTTGCCCGTGGTGTTGATGCGCTGCATCGTCTGGCCGCCGAGGGGGTTGTCGGTGAAGGTCAGGGTGTAGTAGTAGTTGACCCCGATGTAGTCAGGGGTGCCTTCGCGCAAGAGCTCGAGATCGCCCGGCAGGATCTCCGGCGCCTCGCCGGTCTCCCGCAGATAGGCGAGCGCCGCCTGGGGGTAACGGCCGAAGCAGTAGGCATCCAGCCACCAGAGGTTGGTGAACTCCTCGGCATTCTCGAACGCCAGCATGTCGCTCGGGGCGCAGGAGGCCGGATAGGCGGGGGAGTACGCAAAGCTCGGCCCGATCAGGCCGTTTGGCACGTGCTGGCGAAACGCCTTGATGACCCGGGCATTGGCGAGAAACGCGATGTGGTTGGCGGCGAAGAAACGCTTCCTGTCCTGCACGGCGGGAGGATGGGTGCCCAGCTGGTAGGCGTTGGTCAGGTTGTAGTTCTGCTCGTTGAGCGACACCCAGTACTTCACCTTGCCGGCGAAGCGCTGATAGAGGGTCACGCAATAGCGCTCGAAGTCGTCGATGATGCGCCTGTCTTCCCAGCCGCCGTACTCATCCTGCAGGGCCTGGGGGAGATCCCAGTGATAGAGGGTCAGCACCGGCTCGATGCCGTGGGCCAGCAGGGCATCGATGAGCCTGTCGTAGAAGGCGAGCCCCGCCTCGTTCACCTCGCCACGCCCCGTCGGGTAGATGCGCGGCCAGCTCACCGAGAAGCGATAGGCCTTGAGCCCCATCTCGGCCATCAGCGCAACGTCCTCTTCCACCCTGTGGTAGTGATCCACCGCCACGTCTCCGTTGCTCCCTTCAAAGGTCTTGCCCGGCAACTTGGTAAAGCTGTCCCATACCGAGGGGCCCTTGCCCTCCTCGTTCCAGGCCCCTTCCACCTGATAGGCGGCGGAGGCGGCGCCCCAGAGGAAACCGTTCGGGAAGTCATTGAACTTGTGATGATGCATCTGGTGTTGCTCCTTCTGCGTGGATGGCGGGGGCCATCCTGTGATACGTCGGCCCCGTACAGGGGTCCGAAATGAGTTGGCACCAGCATCCAACACTTCTAGAATTCCGTCCAATGACAAATATGGCCACCTATCATTCCTATTTGGAATCAAGCGAGGCACCATGGAGTTGAGAGACCTGAAAGCCTTCGTCACCCTGGGGGAGGTATTGCACTTTGGTCAGGCGGCGGCGCGCCAGCACGTCACCCAGTCGGCTCTGAGCAAGCAGATCCGCCGGCTGGAGGCGGACCTTGGCGGCGAGCTGTTCGAGCGCAACGCCGGCAGCACCCGGCTGACGGTGCTCGGGCGCGCCCTCTATGCCGACGCCTGCACCCTGGTGGCCCAGAGCGAGCAGCTCGCCCGCAGCGCCCGCGACGTGCTGGCGGGCCACGCGGGTACCCTGCGCATCGGCTTCGGGGTCGCCACCAAGCTGCTGGTGCCCGCCGCCATCGCCCGCTTTCGGGCCAGCCGCCCCGGGGTCGCCATCGAGCTCAACGATCTCTCCACCCATCACCAGTTGCTGGCGCTGGCGGAGGGCCGGCTGGATCTCGGCTTCTGCCGCCTGCCCGCCCCCAAGGGCTGGCCGGTGCTGCCCGTGGTACGCGCCCATTTCGTCGCCGTGCTGCCCGCAGGCTATCAGGGGGTGGCAGGGCTCGCCGATCTGCAGGAGAAGCCGCTCGCCATCCTGCGCCGGGACAAGGCCCCCTCTTTTTACGATCAGTTCATCCATTACCTCGCCCAGAGCGGCCTGCGCTTTCAGGACATCCAGTACGTGAACGACTTCGCCGCCGGCATCGCCACCGCGGCAGCCGGCATCGCCTGGACCCTGGTCCCCTCCTCCACCACCATTGAGCATCCCGATGTGCTGACCCTGCCCCTCGGGGAGGCCGACGCGAGCTGGATCATCGGGCTCATTCGCCCGCCGGGCAACGACAATCCCCTCGTCGCCCCCTTCTGGCAGACGGTGGCGGAGCTGGCGGATCCCGCCCTCACCGGCCTCATGACGGCAGGGTACGGGGCTCCCACCTGGGACACCCCATGAAAGGGAACCATTCGAGAATCACATTAACGATGGCATTGGGCGGACACCCTCCTTAAAATTGGGCGCTGTCCCAATTACATGTTGAAAGGCTAACCTTGAAGTAGGTCATCACCCTGAGGGCCTCCATCATGGATACCCAAGCCTTTCAACATCTACTGTCTCTCTTTCCACAGCTCACCATGCGCCAGCGTCGCCTCGCGCAACATGAACTCACTACCCCTCACCCAATCACCTCGCTGGCCGCTCAACTCCCCGCTTGTCGATGTTGCCCTCACTGTCAGGCCGAGGCTACGCAGTTGGCTCCCTGGGGTTGGAGTCGAGGGCTGCGTCGTTATCGCTGCAAGCAGTGTCTGCGCACCAGTTCCGTTCTCACCAAGACGCCTCTGGCTCGACTTCGCAAGGCACAATGCTGGGAAGACTACGCCCAGGCCCTCATCGACGGTCTGACCGTCCGACAGGCTGCCGTCCGCTGCGGAGTCTGTAAAAACACCGCCTTCTTGTGGCGTCACCGCTTCCTGAAAGCCATGGCGAGTCACCAGGCGGCACGGGAAGGGGGTATCGTCGAGGTTGATGAGACCTTCTTCTTGGAGTCGTTTAAAGGGCAACGTGGTTTGCCCCGCCCGGCCCGCCACCGTGGGGGCAAAGGCCGTACCCGAGGCACAGGGCCGGATTACATCCCGGTGATGGTGGTTCAGGACCGGGCTGGTCACCATGCGGATTTTCAGTTGGAGAAAATGAATGCCGAGACGGTGATAGCTGTTTTGACACCCCTTGTCTCGTCAGATGCGGTGTTGTGTAGCGACGGC
>NZ_JBFOCK010000060.1:0-6234 GCF_040907765.1 Aeromonas sp. s9 | reverse complement strand
GACTCCACAAGAAAAGATCGCCATCGTGCAGCAGACCTTTGAGCCCGGGATGACCGTCTCTCATGTTGCTCGCTTGCACGACGTCAACGCAAACCAGCTTTTCAAATGGCGTAAGCAATTCCAAGAAGGGTCTCTCACGGCGATCACCGCCGGTGAGGATGTTGTTCCTGCTTCCGAGTTGGCTGCTGCCATCAAGCAGATCCGAGAGCTTCAGCGTCTGCTCGGGAAGAAGACCATGGAGAACGAGATCCTCAAAGAAGCCGTGGAGTATGGTCGAGCAAAAAAATGGATTGCGCATGCGCCCTTGTTGCCGGGGGACGACGATTAAGTGCTGTGAGCCAGGCTCTTAATGTATCGCGTGCGCAGCTATCCGTTCGTGTTCATCGAAAACCGGGTTGGCAAGATGGTCGTCATCATCGCCAGCGTGATGATGCAGCCTTACTTGGCCGTATCATGGAGGCGATGGCAGAGCTTCCCTCCTATGGCTATCGCCGGGTCTGGGCGCTGTTACGGCGTCAGTCTGAGGCAACAGAACAACCTGTGGTAAACGCTAAGCGGGTATATCGCGTCATGCGCGAACATGGCTTGCTGCTGGAAAGAAAACCAGCTGCACCATTGGCCCAGCAGGCACATAAGGGGCGTGTTGCCGTCAAGGAGAGCAATCGACGGTGGTGCTCAGATGGCTTCGAGTTTCGCTGCGATAACGGTGAAAAACTACGTGTCACGTTCGCCATGGATTGCTGCGATAGGGAAGCGTTGGACTGGGCGGCCAGTACTGGGGGTTACGATAGTGACACTGTGCAAGATGTCATGCTGAGGTCTGTCGAACATCGCTTTGGGGATTCGTTGCCGGCATCACCGGTGGAGTGGCTGACTGATAATGGCTCGGCGTATCGAGCCCATGAGACCCGCGCGTTTGCACGAGAAATCGGGTTGGAGCCCAGAACGACAGCAGTGAGAAGCCCACAGAGTAACGGTATAGCGGAGAGCTTCGTGAAGACGATGAAGCGAGACTATATCGAGATGATGCCAAAACCGGATAGCCGAACAGCGGTAGGCAATTTGGCTATCGCGTTTGAGCATTATAACGAGCACCACCCGCACAGCGCCTTGGGATACCGTTCACCACGGGAATTTCTGCGCAGTCGGGTATCACAACCCTAAGCGGGAAAAAGTGTCTGGACCTATGGGGTCAAATCCAATCCACTGGCCACTGTCGCCATCTCTTACCCCTTGCCCGGCGGCCCTGAGCCTCTGACCCCACGACCTTCTCCTTTACTTCTTTCCCCCGCTTTTCTGCTTGCTCACCTTGTTCGCGACGGGTCTGGATAAAGGCCTTGGTACCGCAGAGCCACGGCCCTGCGCCAGGCCTCCCCTGCCCTTCATCCCATCACACTGGCGCCATATAGCCACCCGGGTGGGCCGACGATCTCTCCCGCTTCCCCTGCGCGCGGGCCCAGTGGCTCGTCCCCCCAAGAAAACAGCGAAAAACGGGGCTTCCGGCCACCCAAGGCCCCATGAAGATCGCCCCCCCATTTTCCCGCCTTCCCCCCTTTCCTTCCATGCTCCTTTGACGGCCCTTTTGTCGTTTTTTCGTACTCTTTTTGCTCCCATCCTGTTTGGGATGAGCAGAAAATTGAGACTTCATCGGATAACCCTGGCTGGCAACAGCCTTGCAGACTGAGGTTAGGGCACAAGTCGTGAGAAAACATGACATGGGATGACAAAACCTGGCTATCGGCCACCAACTTCCCTATGACGACATCAATTGGCACATCCCGCAGGCCATTTTGCTGCCGAAAAATGGAAATCACCACAAAGACCCCAATCGAAACCATCAAGAAGAGAGTCATAAAAACAACATAACTCAATGAATTTAAAGACTTTATATGCCTCCACTTTCACTAGCATCACCATAAAACCCTTCTCAGGACAAAAAACGCCCTTAAACTTGGGAAAATGCGGCCATATTTCACCACCAAACCATTTTTGCCTCATAATTACATTTTTCGTTGTTTTATCGTTCTGTTGTGGTATCTTGGTTCCATCATGAGCCAACCAAGGGAGATAAAATCATGAAAGAGTTCGTAGTTACCGCCGTTTTCACCGTGTTTTTCACTCTGGTTGCCGTCTCCATGCCGTCGCTGGCACAGCTCTAAGTCGGTCAATCAGCCTTCTGCCACCTCTGCACCAGAGGGGTGGTTCAAAAAACAGACTGCAACATGGGTTTTTGACGCGCTCTGGCAAAGGATGATGCCAAGCCATCATTGAGTGCGATCTGCGCACACAAAACGACCTCGTCGACATCCATGCCATCTTTCAAGGGGAGCCCGGGCTCCCCTTGTCGCATCTCCCCCTGCCCGTCACAATGGCCGCTGGATTTGCCACGCAGGAACCACCATGACTCAGGATGCCTTGCGCCACTGGCGCCGCGACCTTCATCGTCACCCCGAAGCCGCCTGGTGTGAATTTCGCACCACCACCCTCATCGCCCAACACCTCAGTGAACTCGGTTTCTCCATCATGCTGGGGGATCAACTGCTCGCCAGCACCCTCATCATGGGACGGGAAATAGACGTCGAGGCCCAGAAGGCCCGTGCCCTGCACCAGGGGGCGCATCCGGAGTGGCTGACGCGGATCGACGCACTCACCGGCGTGATGGGACTCTGGGAGAGCGGGCGCCCCGGCCCCACCCTGGCGTTTCGCTTCGATATCGATGCGGTGGAGGTCGAAGAGAGCCAGGAGGCGTCACACCTGCCCGGCCAGGGAGGCTGGCACTCCGCCAACCCGGGCTGGATGCACGCCTGTGCCCACGATGGCCACACCGCCATCGGGCTGGTGCTGGCCGAGCGGATCGCGGCCCTCGCCGATCGCCTCACTGGCCGCATCAAGCTCTTCTTCCAGCCGGCTGAAGAGGGCTGCCGAGGCGGCAAGGCGCTGGCGGCAGGGGGGCAGCTCGACGACGTGGACGCCCTGCTGGCACTGCACATCGGCATTCACGCGAGCAGTGGTGAGCTGGTGGTCAACCCCACCGAGTTTCTCTGTTCAACCAAATTCGACGTGGAGTTCATGGGGCAAGCCGCCCATGCGGGGCTCGAGCCCAACGCGGGCCACAATGCCCTGGCGGCGGCCTGCATGGCCACCACCGCCATGCTCGGCATTCCCCGCCATCGGGACGGCATGACCCGCATCAACGTGGGGCAGCTCAACGGCGGCAGTGGACGCAACGTCATCCCGGGCCATGCCCGCCTGATGGGGGAGACCCGTGGCGCGACGCCGGCCCTCAACGACTACATGTTCAATCAGGTGCAGCAGATTGTGGAGGGGGCGGCCCTGATGCAGGGCGCGACCTACCACATCCGCAAACAGGGGGAAGCGATCGGCATCGAGAACAGCCCAGCCCTCATCGAGGAAATCGTGCCTCTCGCAGAGGGGATCTCCCTTGATACCATCCACACCCGCCGCTTCGGGGCCAGCGAGGATGCCGGTTTCCTCATCGAGCGGGTACAGCAGCACGGCGGCGAAGCCGCCTATCTCATCCTGGGAGCCAACCTCGCGGCCCCCCACCATCATCCGGAGTTCGACTTCGACGAAGCCGTGCTGGCCCCCGGAGTGGCCTTGCTGGAGGCCTGGCTGCTCGCCCGCCTCGGCCGCTAGCAGACGCCGGATGCAAACAAGGCAGCCCATGGGCTGCCTTGTTTTTTTACACCCTTGCGGGCATAGAGGACCTACTCTCCCAGCACGATCGCACAGAGATGGGCGAAGTGGTGGATCTCGTGGGTCGCCTCGCACGGGCCTGTCTCCCGTCCCGGGTTGTACCAGCAGGTGGCAAGCCCCTGGGCGGCGGCACCGGCGATGTCGGTCTTGGGATTGTCCCCCACCATCAACACCCGCGCCGGGCTCGGCTGACCCATCTGCGCCAGGGCATGCTGGAAGATGGCCGCCGCCGGCTTGGTCACTTGCACCTCGTCAGAGATAACGAGAGGCTCAAACCAGCTGTTCCAGCCCAGTTTGTCGAGGCGCCCGCGCTGGGGCAGGCTGAAGCCGTTGGTGATGATCCCCATTCTGACCTTGCTCTTCAGGGCCTGCAGGGTCTCCTCCACCCCCTCCAGCGGCACGCTCAGGGCGATGATCTGCTGCAGGAAGGTCTCGTTCATCGCCATGGGCGCCACGTTGACCTGCTCGGCAAAGAGCGAAAAACGGGTCTGCTGCAGGTGGGTGGCGTCAATCTCCCCTGAGTTGTACTGCTGCCAGAGCCGCTGGTTGAGGGCATGGTACTCCGCCATCTTGGGGGGAGTCGGCGCCACGCCGTAGATCTGCAGGGTCCGCTCCAGCGCCCTGGCGACCGGAAAATCGAGCAGGGTTTCGTCCAGATCGAACAGCACCCAGTCATAGCTTGCTTGTTTCACGCTTGTCCTTATTGATTGTGCTTGGCCACGTTGTCATGCGTCGGGCGCACCCATCCCCAGAGGGCTGTCGAGCAGGGTCAGGGTCAGCCTGACACCAAAGCCGGTTACCTCGCTGCCCACCACGCCATTGCCCCCCTTGTTGCGAAAACCACTCAGGTCGAGGTGCAACCAGGGAAGCTCGGCGGGCACGAAGCGCGTGAGAAAACGGGCGGCATCGATGTGATCCGGGGAGGCGCCCGGCGCGCACTGTAACAGATCGGCCCACTCGCTATCGAGGTTGTCATCGTAATCCTCGTCCAGGGGGAAGGGCCAGACTCGCTCCCCGCTCTGCTGTCCCAGCGCGATCAGAGTGGTGAGCCACTCGGGGCGGTTGGTGAAGGCGCCGCTGTAACGGCTGCCGAGCGCCCGTTTGCAGGCGCCGGTCAGGGTGGCATAGTCGATCAGCAAGTCGGGTTTGTCCCCGGCCGCCAGGGTCAGGGCATCCGCCAGCACCATGCGACCCTCGGCGTCGGTGTCCACCACTTCGATGGTGGTGCCGTTGAGGGCGGTCACCACCTCACCGGGCCGGAAGGCCTGCGGGCCGATGTGGTTCTCGGCGATGGCGAGCCAGCAGTGCACCTCAACGGGGAGTTTCGCCCGGCTGATGGCCAACAACGTGCCAAGGGCCACCGCGCTGCCCCCCATGTCCAAGTGCATGCCATACATGCTGCCACCGACTTTCAGGTTGTAGCCACCGGAGTCGTGGCAGATCCCCTTGCCCACCAGCGCAACGCGGCGCACCGGGTTGGCCGGACAGTAACTGAGCCTGACGATGGCGGCCTGACCGTCCGCCGAACCACGGGCCACCGCCAGGAAGGCGCCAGCCCCCTTCTGTGCCAGGGTCGTCTCATCAAACTCCTGCCACTGCCACCCCTCCTGCTGCGCCAGCTCCCGGGCATAGGCCCGGTAATGACGGGCATTGAGCTCGGACGCTGGCAGCACCGCCAGGTGGCGAGCCAGACCATTGCCTTCGGTTTCTGCGCTCAGGCGGGCCATGTCCAGTTCGCAAGGGGGGGAAAGTTGCAACTGCTGATAACCCGGTCTTGTCGCCTCACTCCGTTTCTGGGTCGGCAGGGTCACATCGGCGGCGAGCAGGCAGGCGAGCACCACCCTTGCCAGTTGGGCGCGATGCTCATCGTCAAAGCCCTCCAGATGGAGCGCCAGGTGCGTCGCCTTGAGGCCCGCCAGCGAGCCCACCCAGCTGCGCACCTGCTTGTAGAGCCGATGATCCAGGACCGGGCGGGCATCCATGAAGATCACCCGTTGCAGCCCCTGACTGTCGTCGAGGGAATAGGGGGCCTTCTGACCCAGGGCTATCTGGGTTGCCACGGCGGCAAAGGGAGGCGTCGCCAGCAGGGTATCGCGCGCTGAGTCGGCAATGAGCAGGAGTTTGACGGCAGCCGGCCCTGCCATTACTTCGGCGAGGGAGGTGCTCTGCATCGTGATTTGGGGAGAAGAATAGCTAAAAGGGGTCATCACAGGGTGCGGCCTCATCCATGAACAGAAAGCAGGATGATACCGAACAAATGGCGAGAGGGATCGGAAAAACACACATTATTGTGTGCAAGCAACAGATGCTGGAGGGGATCAGAGAGGTAATGCAGAAGAAAATCAGTCAGAAGTTGGTTGCGGGGGCCGGATTTGAACCGACGACCTTCGGGTTATGAGCCCGACGAGCTACCGAGCTGCTCCACCCCGCGTCCGAATTGTATTGCCACCACAAAAAGCAGAGCAGTTGCTTCTTGCTGTCTTCGTTTCCACCGCAGGCGCTAGCGCTTGCCATGAA
>NZ_JBFOCK010000059.1:0-36883 GCF_040907765.1 Aeromonas sp. s9 | reverse complement strand
CGAACCTACGACCAATTGATTAAGAGTCAACTGCTCTACCGACTGAGCTAACGACCCACATCCTGAACCTTTCACCAACCGCATGTGGCGGCCAGTGTTACAACATGGTGGTCGTTACTGGGCTCGAACCAGTGACCCCCTCCTTGTAAGGGAGGTGCTCTCCCAGCTGAGCTAAACGACCTGGGATTCTGTGTTCAGAGTGGTGGGTCGTGTAGGATTCGAACCTACGACCAATTGATTAAGAGTCAACTGCTCTACCGACTGAGCTAACGACCCACATCCTGAACCTTTCACCAACCGCATGTGGCGGCCAGCGTTACAACATGGTGGTCGTTACTGGGCTCGAACCAGTGACCCCCTCCTTGTAAGGGAGGTGCTCTCCCAGCTGAGCTAAACGACCTGGGAATATTATCTTCACCTGCTGTGAAGAAATGGTGGGTCGTGCTGGATTCGAACCAGCGACCAATTGATTAAAAGTCAACTGCTCTACCGACTGAGCTAACGACCCTCACCACGACCAGTGCCGACTGCATTACTGCTCCGGCTCTGACGGCGGCCTATATTACGGATTTATCATCCTGGCGCAATAGAAAAATCTTAAATTAAATCTGATTGTTCACTGCGCATACAAAGCAGAGAGTTCTTTACAAGAGTGTTACGAAAACAGTGACATGCAGCAATGTCACAGCTTGGCCAGACTCTGTTTGGCCAGCTGGGCCGGCGAGGTGTTGGGGTAACCCTTGATCACCTGCTCATAGAAGGCCTTGGCCTCTGTTTTTTTGCCGTCAAGCTGGGCGAGCATGCCGAGTTTCAGCAGGGCATCGGCCCGCTTGGGTGACTTGCTGTATTTGTTCGCCACCGTGGAGAACTGGCTCGCGGCCCCCGCCCTGTCGCCCTTGTTGAACATCAGCTGGCCAAGCCAGTAGTGGGCATTGGGAACATAGCTGGAGTTCGGGAACTGCTTGATGAACCCTTCGAAGGCAGGAATGGCCTTGTCGTAGTTCTTCTCCTTGAGCACCATGTTCACGGCCGCGTCGTAGGCCTGGTTCTCATCCTGGTTGGTGGAGTAGTTGGCAGCCGCGGCAGGAGGCGTTGCAGCACCTGCAGCAGGTGTTGCGGGCGCGGCGGCAGGCTGGCTGTTGGCCACCTTGTCGAGCTCTTGGTAGAGTTGGCGCTGGCGTTCCTGGGACTGCTCCATCTGGTAGGTCTGCTGTTCCAGCTGACCACGCAGCTCGGAGACCTCCCCTTGCAGGGAGTCGACCTGTTGCTGCAGTTCGGCCTGCAGACGCAGACGGGCATTGAGGGTACGCTCCAGCAGAGCAACCCGGTCTTCCAGGCTGCCGGTCGGTACGATGGCACCATTGTTGCCGCTCAGCACCACGCCGCTGCTGCCAGAATCCCCGCTCAGATCGCTCACGGGTGCCGCTGCTTGCGTATTCAAAGCAACCAACACGGCCAGCGCAACACCAGCTTGCTTGTACACAGATTTCATTCGGATCAAACCTTAGCGTTTAGTGCAAATAAAACGGCCAGCGCATAGTCGCTCGCTGATACAGATTTCATTCGGATCAAACCTTGACGTTTAGTGCAAATAAAACGGCCATCGAAATGGCCGCTTGCATATAAACGAACTTCGTTCGACTCAAACCTTAGTAAACCAGGACCGCACGGCGGTTCTTGGCAAAGGCTTCCTCGGTGTGGGACAGGTCCAGCGGCTTCTCTTCGCCATAGCTGACGATGGAGAGCTGCTCGGCCTGCACACCCAGGGTTTGCAGATACTTGGCAACAGCCTTGGCACGACGCTCACCCAGCGCGATGTTGTATTCCGGCGTACCGCGCTCGTCGGCGTGGCCTTCGATCAATACCTTGACGCTCGGACGTTCACGCAGGTAGCTGGCGTGGGCATCCAGCAGGTCGGCGTACTGACCCTGAATGTCGTAACCATCGTACGGGAAGTAGATCACGTTGTCGCGTTGCAGCGCTTCGAACTTCTGACGCATCTGCTCTTCCGGGGACAACATGCCGTTGGCGCCGCCGGTTTGTACACCGCCCATGCCGTCGGTCATGCCGGACTCGGCGCCAGCGGCGTCGGAGTCGGAAGAGGAGCTACAGGCAGCCAGGGTGAACAGTGGCAGTGCGATGGCCAGACCCTTGAGCAGTTTATTGAGTTGCATGCTATTTCCTTAAACCTTTATAACAAAACAAAAAACAATCGATTTTTATCAATTCAAGAAGGGCGACCAAGCTGGTGCACGAATTTCACCGCTACTGGTCGGAAGCACTGCCTTGAAGCGACCGTCGGTCGACACCAATGCAAGACTCTTACGACCCTGATAGATGGTGGCATAAATGATCATGCTGCCATTGGGAGCCACACTTGGCGATTCATCCAGAGCACTCTGGGTCAGTACCAGCATGGCTCCATTTTCCATATCCTGGCGAGCGATGCGATATTGTCCCTGAACCCGGGTCACCATCACCATGGACTTGCCGTCCGGTGTGATGGATGCCCCCTGGTTGGAATCCCCTTCCCAGGTCATCCGGCGAGTCATGCCAGTCGCCAAATTTACGCTATAAATCTGGGGTTTGCCACCACGTTCAGAGGTGAACAGCAAAGTTTGACCGTCCGGCATCCAGGAGGGTTCGGTGTCGATGGTGCGGTTATTTGTGACTCGAGTGAGTTGCTTGCTAGCAACATCAACGACATAGATGTCAGGCTGCCCATCTTTGGACAGAACAATAGCCAAACGACGACCATCTGGAGACCACTCCGGCGCACCGTTGATGCCACGGAAGCTGGTGATCAGACTGCGCTGCTGGGTGTAGATGTCCTGCACATAGATCTCGGACTTCTGGTTCTCAAAGCTCACGTAAGCCAGCTTGCTGCCATCCGGCGACCAAGCCGGGGACATCAGGGGTTCACGGGAGCGCAACAGAGTCTTCTCGTTGTAGCCGTCGTAGTCGGAGATCCGCAGCTGATACGGGAACTGGGTCCCCTGCTGCACGGAGACATAGGCCAGACGAGTCAGGAAGGCACCACGCTCACCGGTCAGACGTTCGTAGACGATGTCGGAGATGCGGTGGGCAAACTGGCGCATCTGGGCACCCGGGATGGTCGCCATGCGGCTGTCCAGGATGTAACCGTTCGCTTCACCGCCCTGGGTCTTGGCCAGCTGGCCTTTCAGGACGTCGACCAGCTCGAAGTTGATCTTGTAGGTGCCATCACCCACGGCGGCGATGGAGCCGACCACCACGGCTTCGACTCCCTGGGAAGCCCAGGGTGCGAAGTTGATCTCGCCGCTGGAGCTCGGCGTCTGCGGCATCTGGCCACGGGCCAGCGGCTTGAACTTGCCGCTGCGCATCAGGTCGTTGGAGACCACTTCCGCGATATCCTGCGGCAACTGGCCATTGCCCTCCCACTTGAAGGGAGCGATGGCGATGGGACGTGCACTGTCGATACCGCCGGTGATGACGATATCCAAGGCCGCCTGAGCACTCTGGCCAAGCAACAAACAGCCAACCAAAGCAAAAAACACTTTTCTTATCATGGCTTAAACTCTCAGTTCCAATTTGAGACTCAGTTCTCTGATCAACAACCTTTGCCAATCAAAGCAGAAACACTCTCTTAAATCGTTGGCGCTAGCTGAAGGCGTAGATCCTTCATCAATTCGAATGCCGCCGGATCCTTCGGCACCGGCAACTGGTTGGCCTTCAGCACCGCCGCCTTGCCGGAGCGGCAGACCGCCGGATCTCCTTGACCGTTGTCCACCGAGATGACGAAGCCGCTACTGGCCAACTTGACACCGATAGTACATGTTTTGCCCCGCATGGTGGGATCCAAAATCATGTAGCGCTCGACCGTGGCCTTGATGAGGGCGGCATACTTGTCGACCTCGCCCTTGGCGGCTGCCGATGCTGCCTGACTGCGCGCATTGGCCTCGGCGGCCAGCTGCTGCTCCATCATGGCTTCCATCTCTTTTTGCAACTTGGCCTCTTCGGCCGCCTTGCGCTTGCGCTCCGCCTCAATCTTGGCCTTTCTGTCAGCCTCGGCCTTCGCCTTCTTCTCTGCGTCAGCTTTTGCCTTCTTGTCAGCCTCTTCCTTCGCCTTCTTCTCGGCCTCGGCCTTGGCTTTCTTCTCGGCTTCCGCCTTCGCCTTTTTCTCGGCTTCGGCCTTGGCCTTCTTCTCAGCTTCCGCTTTCTTGGCCTTGGCCTCTTCCGCCTTGGCCTTCTCTTCAGCCTGCTTCTTCTCCAGCTCTTCTTTTTTCTTCTTGAGCGCCAGCGCCTTGGCCTCTTCCGCCGCCTTGCGTTCGGCTTCGGCCTTCTTGGTCTTCTGCTCTTCCAGCTTGCGGGCTTCCTCGGCTTTCTGGGCCTTCTCTTCCGCCTGCTTCTGTTCAGCCTCTTTCTTCTGCTTGTCGGCTTCGGCCTTGCGGGTCGCCTCTTCGGCCTGCTTGCGCTTGGTCTCGGCGATACGCAGACGCTCCTGCTCCTGTGCCAGCTCGCGTTTGACGCGCTCAGCGTCTTCCTTGTCCTTCTGCTGCTGTGCAGCCTTGGGCTGGGCCTGCTTCTGCTGCTGGACCTGCTGCATCTGCTGCTCCAGCATTTCGCTGTCCATCATGACCGCATTGACGATCTGTCCCTTGGACTCGGGGCGCTTGGGTTTGCTGAAGTCGACACCGACCAGCAGGATGATGCCGATGATCAGATGCAGCAGCAGCGACGCGACGAGATAACCGGAAATACCACGCTTCACATCCATCTCCGTCAGTTCACCGGATCCGTCATCAGACCAACCTGAGGCACACCGGCTTTCTTGAGGGCCACCATCAGCAGGATCACCTCCTCGTAGCGCACGGACTTGTCACCGGCGACCACCACGGGCGCGTTCTGGTTGATGGCCAGATAGCCCATGGCCTTCTCGGTGATGTACTGCTGCATCGCCTCTGGGGTGCCGCTCGGTACGGGCTCGTCATCCGCCTCGCCGGCCTTGATGACGTACTCACCCTCGGTATTGACGCTGACGATGAAAGGCGGCTTGGAGTCTTCCGGCAATTGCTCGGACTCCGCCTGGGGCAGGTCGACCTTGACCCCCTGCGTGATCACGGGCGTGACCGCCATGAAGATGATGAGCAGCACCAGCATGACGTCGATATAGGGCACCACGTTGATCTCGGCGACCTTCTTGCGTTTGAGCCGCTGATAGGTTTGCATTACTTCTCACCCTGCTGTGCGATTTGGCGGTTCAGAATGGTGGTGAACTCGTCCATGAAGTTGGCGTAGGCGTTTTCCAGCCGTTCGACCTTGTTGGTGAAGCGGTTGTAGAAGATAACGGCCGGGATGGCGGCAAACAGACCCATGGCGGTGGCGATCAGCGCCTCCGCGATACCCGGTGCCACCATCTGCAGGGTCGCCTGCTGAACCTGGCCCAGAGCGATAAAGGCGTTCATGATCCCCCAGACGGTACCGAACAGACCGATATAGGGGCTGATGGAGCCGATGGTCGCCAAGACCGGCAGGTTGGACTCGAGATCGTCCACTGCTCGGGACAGGGAGACGCGCATGGCGCGATAGGTACCGTCCATCACCGCATCCTGACCGCGGGCACCGGCCTTGAGCAGGCGGGCATACTCCTTGAAGCCGGAGTAGAAGATGTCTTCCATGCCTTCGATGTCGTCACGACGGGAGGAGGACTCCTGGTAGAGACGATTGAGGTCGACCCCGGACCAGAATCTGTCTTCAAACTGCTCCGAAGCGAGGTTGGCCGCCTTGATGGCCTTGGAGCGCTGGATGATCAGCGCCCAGGAGACGACCGACATGCCCATCAGGGTCATCATGACCAGTTTCACCAACAGACTGGCTTGCCAGAACAGGCCAATAAACGAAATTTCAGCGTGCACTTAACAGCACTCCCTTGATTTTTTCAGGTATTGCAACAGGTTTCATTTGCGGATGACTGACACAGGCGATCTGTACCATGGCCTGAGTGATCAGCCGTCCATCAGCCGCCAGGATCTGCTGTGAAAAACGCATGGAAGCGCGTTTCACTTCAGTTACTTGCGTCATTACGGTCAGCAGTTCATTGAAGCGGGCCGCCGCGCGGAAGTCGATTTCGGTGCGACTCACCACAAACGCGATCCCTGCCTGCAGCAGGACATCCTGTTCGATGCCGCCTGCGCGCAGGAATTCGGTGCGGGCCCGTTCCATAAACTTGAGATAATTGGCGTTGTAGACGATGCCTCCGGCATCCGTGTCTTCGTAGTAGACACGCACCGGAAACTCAGAGACTTCCCCCATAAAAATCTGTGATCCATTCGACAGTCAGATGGGGGGCTATCATAGCGCAGGGCTGAATAGGAAAGAAGCAGGGGGAGACAGGGAAATCCCCTCTCCCCCTGTTTTTTATGGCGTGCAGCAGCGCCGACAGGCCGAAGACCACAGGGCTGTCAGCATCACAAGAAAAGCGGACAAGAGAAGTGGCTGCGAGCGGCGTGACAAGCGAGGTTCTGTCGCTATGACCGGGCGGCGGCACGCCCCTCAAAAAAGAAGAAGGAGGTGGGCTCATGCCGACCTCCTTCATCATTTATGGCAGGTAGTAGCTGCTGGTCAGCCAGAGCCCGCAGAGCAGGCTGGGCAGGGCGAGCCAGGGGAAGAACAGCACGCGACCCACCAGGCTGCGCGGGTGAAATCCCAGTCCATGCATGACACCGCAACAGACCGCCCACATCAGCCAGGGCGCAAGCCAGAGGCCGTGCTCACTGGTATTGGCCGCGACCAGGTTGGGCGCCTGCAAGATGGCGACAGCCAGCAGGGCCGCCGCCAGCAGCATCAGACCTTGCCATGGCTGGCGCTCCAGAGGAGCGGCCAGCCGGGCGAGCCTGTCACTTGTCTTCATCAATCTGACGATCCAGGTTCTCGGTGTGTTCCAGCCAGAGCGCATTGATAATCCCAAACGCACAGGCCAGCAGCAGCCCCAGGATCCAGGTGAAATACCACATATCAGGGCACCTTCTTAGTAGAGCGATTGTTGGTTGTCTTCGATGTGCTTGTTACTCACCCGGCCGAACATCTTGATGTAGGTCCAGATGGTGTAAGCCAACACGGTCGGCACGAAGACGACTGCGACTACCGTCATCACCTTGAGGGTGTTGAAGGAGGCGGTGGAATCCCACATGGTCAGGCTCTGGGACGGCTCGAGGCTCGAGGGCATCACGAACGGGAACATGGAGAAGCCCGCGGTCAGGATGATGCCGGCGATGCCTAAGGAGGAGAACAGGAACGCCACCCACCCCTTGTCCAGCTTGGCCGCCACGGCGGTCAGCAGACACATCACCAGACCCAGCACGGGTGCGGCAATCATCCAGGGATAGAGGTTGTAGTTCTGCATCCAGGCACCGGCCTGCACCACCACTTCCTTGTGAAGGGGGTTGGTGACGGCGTCGGTGGCGACGGAGCCCACAATCACATAACCATCCATGCCGCTCACCCAGACACCGGCCAGAGCGAACAGCACCAGGGTCAGCAGGGAGAAGATCATGGCGGCGGTGCGAGAGCGCGCCAGCACTTCACCTTCGGTCTTCATCATCAGCCAGGTTGCACCCTGGGTGATGATCATGAAGAGGCTCACCAGACCGGCCAGCAGGCCGAACGGATTGAGCAGACCGAAGAAGTTGCCGTGATAGGTCATCATCAGGAACTGGTTGAAGCTGAACGGTACACCCTGCAGCAGGTTGCCGAACGCCACCCCGAAGATGACAGGGGGAATGGCGCTACCGGCAAACAGAGCCCAGTCCCAGTTGGAGCGCCACTTGGCATCTTCCTGCAAGGAGCGGTACTTGAAGCCGACCGGACGGAAGAACAGCGCCATCAGGGTCAGGATCATGGCGATGTAGAAGCCGGAGAAGGCCGCCGCATAGACCATGGGCCAGGCGGCAAACAGGGCACCACCGGCGGTCACCAGCCAGACCTGGTTGCCTTCCCAATGCGGCCCCATGGTGTTGAGCATCACGCGACGCTCCACATCCTTCTTGCCGACGAAGGGGAGCAGGGCGCCCACCCCCATATCGAAACCGTCGGTGATGGCAAACCCGATCAGCAGCACGCCGACCAGCACCCACCAGACCAGACGCAACAGTTCGTAATCAAACATGGGTCACTCTCCTTATGCCTTGCTCTGTTCGAAGTGGTACTTGCCCGTCTTCAGGCTGCTTGGGCCTAGGCGCGCATACTTGAACATCAGGTACATCTCGATGATCAGCAGTACGGTGTAGAACAGGAAGATCCCGATCAGAGAGAACCAGATCTCGGACGCAGGAATGTTGGATGCAGAGACATAAGTCGGCAGCATCTCGGCGATGGTCCAGGGTTGACGACCATATTCAGCGACAAACCAGCCCGCCTCGATGGCGATCCAGGGCAGCGGAATGCCGTACAGCAGCGCCTTGAGCAGCCACTTGCGCTCGCCGATCTTGTGGCGGGTGCTGTCATAGAAGGCCAGACCGATCAGCACCAGCATCAGGATGCCGCAGGCGACCATGATGCGGAAGGCGAAGAACAGCGGCAGTACCTGCGGGATGGAGTCATCCACGGCGGCCTTGATCTGCTCGTCGGTGGCGTCGGTCACGTTGGGGGTGTAACGCTTGAGCAGCAGACCGTAGCCCAGATCCTGCTTCACTTCGTCGAAGCGGGCGCGGGTATCGTCGGACTTGTCACCGGATTGCAGCTTGGTCAGCAGGTCGTAGGCGGTCATGCCGTTGCGCACGCGCAGCTCATGCTCGCTCTTGAGATCCTTGAGACCAGTCACCTGACCGTCCAGGGAACGGGTGGCGATGATGCCGAGGGCATAGGGGATCTTGATGGCGTAGTCGGTGCGCATCTCCTCCTGGTTCGGGATCCCGAACAGGGTGAAGGATGCCGGAGCCGGCTCCGTGTTCCACTCGGCCTCGATGGCCGCCAGTTTCACCTTCTGCACTTCCCCGGTCTCGTAGCCGGACTCGTCACCCAGCACCAGCACGGAGAGGATGGAGGCCATGCCGAACGCGGCCGCGATGGCGAAGGAGCGACGAGCGAACGCCACATCACGATTCTTCAGCAGGTAATAGGAGGAGATCCCGAGCACGAACATGGCGCCCGTGGTATAGCCTGCCGCCACGGTGTGGACGAACTTGACCTGGGCAACCGGGTTGAACACCAGGTCGGCGAAGCTCACCATCTCCATGCGCATGGATTCGAAGTTGAACTCGGCACCCACCGGGTTCTGCATCCAGCCGTTGGCGACCAGGATCCACAGTGCGGAGAGGTTGGTCCCGAGCGCCATCAGCCAGGTAGCCGCCAGGTGCTGGCGCTTGCTGAGACGATCCCAACCGAAGAAGAACATACCGACGAAGGTGGACTCCAGGAAGAAGGCCATCAAACCTTCGATGGCCAGTGGGGCCCCGAAGATGTCGCCAACATAGTGGGAGTAGTAAGCCCAGTTGGTACCGAACTGAAACTCCATGGTGAGCCCGGTGGTAACCCCGAGGGCAAAGTTGATACCAAACAACTTGCCCCAGAACTTGGTCATGTCCCGGTACACTGTGTTGTTGGTCATCACATAGACAGACTCCATGATCGCCAGGATGAAGGCCATCCCCAGCGTCAAGGGTACAAACAGGAAGTGATAAAGGGCCGTCGCAGCAAATTGGAACCGCGATAGGTCTACCACATGCTCAGCAATCATGATGTTTCCTCACCGATTATTGGCACGGCTATTTTAAGTTTTAAGGACAAAGCTTCCATTGGAAGTCCCCGAACGGTCGGTCACCCCTCGCGGACTGACCGGATTCGACTGCCACCACATTAACAACAAGGCAATATACAGGAACAAAAAAAGCTAATGTTTAACATCTAATAAACAATAACCAGGGTTCTATTCCCGCCTATAATGATCGCTGTTTTATATCACCTTTATTTGATTGAAATCAATGTAAAACCACCCTCAATACATGTTTTTTCAAGGTAACTTATGGGGCTTTTCCCATTAATTATGGGAGCTTCATCACAAAAAACGCCAAGCCGTAAATAATTGATTTAAATCAATTTTATGACACATCAAAATAGTTTCAATTCTGTTAAACAAATACGCAACCCCGGAAATAAAGCCCTCGCATCTCGATTATTTCAATAAATGGCCAGGCTCATCCAAAAATCAATTTAAACCCAGTAAAAACACATGTTTATGCGGATTGACACCCCCACCAAAATCATTAGTTTATCTAATCAAAAGCCCATAGATTTTCTTGTTTGTCCCACCCGGAAAGAGCTCCTACAATGCGCCTCGCAGTGAGGGCATACCTCTGAATACAGGCCGGTCATTCCGGGTTCCCGGTACGTATTCGATGAACATTTCGAACCTGTTTGTTGGGATTAATGATGAAAAAGTTTGTTGCCAAGACCATCCGTTACTACAAGCTTTCTTTCGTTCAACTCTATCAAATGAACCGACTCTGAAGCCTCGCGACGGCTCCTCTGTTTTTTCCCGACCGGTCTGCAGACGCGCTCACTGTCTGTGAACATCCATCCTGAATTGTCTTTGCCCACCGCCTGTGCCGTGGGCTTTTTTTTGCCCGCAAAACAAAAAGCCGCCTCAAGGGCGGCTTTTTGGTTCATATCGCAACGTCTACTGATCTGCCGGTCGTTCCAGGCCAAAGTGTGCGTAGGCTCTCTGAGTTGCGATCCGCCCTCTGGGTGTACGTTGCAGATAGCCTTGCTGGATCAGATAAGGTTCCAGCACGTCTTCTATGGTGTCCTTCTCCTCACCGATGGCGGCGGCCAGGTTGTCGAGCCCGACGGGCCCCCCCATAAACTTGTCGATGACGGCCAACAATAGCTTGCGATCCATGAAGTCGAAACCTTCGTTGTCCACGTCCAGCATGTCCATGGCACGGGCCGAAATGGGTCCGTCAATTCGCCCGTCAGACTTCACCTGGGCAAAATCCCGTACCCGCCTTAACAAACGGTTAGCAATCCGCGGTGTCCCCCGGGAGCGACGGGCTACCTCGAGAGCGCCGTCTTCCGTCATGTCGAGCCCGAGGCAACGGGCGCTGCGAGAGACGATGTCGGTCAGGTCCTTGACGTTGTAAAACTCGAGGCGCTGCACGATGCCAAACCGGTCACGCAGGGGGCTGGTAAGGGAGCCGGCCCGGGTGGTGGCACCGATCAGGGTGAAGGGAGGGAGATCGAGCTTGATGGAGCGGGCCGCCGGCCCCTCCCCTATCATGATGTCGAGCTGATAATCCTCCATGGCCGGATAGAGCACCTCCTCCACCACCGGGCTGAGACGGTGGATCTCGTCGATGAAGAGCACATCGTTCGGTTCCAGGTTGGTGAGGAGCGCCGCCAGATCGCCGGCCTTCTCCAGCACGGGGCCCGAGGTGGTCTTGATGTTGACCCCCATCTCGTTGGCGACGATGTTGGCCAGCGTGGTCTTGCCAAGGCCGGGAGGCCCGAAGATCAGCAGATGATCGAGGGCCTCCCCGCGCTGGCGGGCGGCCTCGATGAAGATCTCCATCTGATCGCAGACGTGATCCTGTCCGGTGTAATCGGCCAGCTTTCTGGGCCGGATGGCCCGATCGATGATCTCGTCCTCACGGGCGGCACCGGCCGAGATGAGGCGATCCGCTTCAATCATTGTCTACCTCACACCAGGCTGCGCAGGGATTCACGAATGATCTCCTCTACCGACATGCCGTCGGCAGCCACCTTGCTGACGATCTGGCTGGCCTGCTGCGGCTTGTAGCCGAGGGCCACCAGTGCACTGGCCGCCTCCTCGCTCGCATCCGGGGCTCGCAGCGGGCTCTCTTTCGCGGGCAGGGTGATTTCGGCCGGGGAGAAGAGATCGTGGCTGACCCAGCCCTTGAGGCGGTCTTTCATCTCCACCACCAGGCGCTCGGCGGTCTTCTTGCCCACGCCGGGCAACTTGACCAGGGAGCTTATCTCCTCGCGCTCGACGCTCATCACAAACTGGGTGGCCGTCATGCCGGAGAGAATGGCCAGGGCCAGCTTGGGGCCGACCCCGTTGGTCTTGATCAGCTCGCGAAACAGCGCTCGCTCCTGCTTGTGGTTGAAGCCGTAGAGCAGCTGGGCATCTTCACGCACCACGAAGTGGGTGTGAATGACGGCCTCCTTCCCGAGTTCGGGCAGATCATAGAAGCAGCTCATGGGCATATGAACCTCATATCCCACCCCTCCGACTTCCAGCAACACCTCGGGGGGTTGCTTCTCGATGATGACGCCTCTCAAGCGACCGATCATGTTCTTTTCCTCGCCACGCAGACTCTCGCAAATTGGGTCATAGCATAAAGAATAACTGGATAAGTATCCAGCATAGGTCCATGCAGATCATGGGATGACCCGCTCTTCATACCCGTCCATTTCCCTCGTTCAGAACACTGTCTGTCACTTTATTTTCCATCGGGGATGGCACATCTTCGTCATTGATTGAACACTGAAATGGTCTTGTTCGGCACCAGGGAAGGCTTGAGTCATGAAAATCGTCACCACATCCAATCTCGGACTCACCATTCTGCTCGGCTGCACCCTGGGCATGGGGGCGATCGGCTGGTATGGCAGCCAGCGGCTGGCTGATCTGCTCTCCTACGTCCTGGGTGCCGCCTGGCAGACGGCAGATGGTGCCATGGAGGGCTCCATCGAACTCGGCAACCAGTCGCTCTATATCCAGAAGATGCTCTCGGGGATCCCCCTCGACGCACCGGAGCTGCAACGGGCAAAAGAGGCGGCCAGCGACGCTTTGCGCCGGGTGGAGCAAGGCGGGCTCATCGATGCGGCAGCCATCACCACGCTGAAGCAGCATGAGCAGACCTATCAGCAAGAGCAGGCACAGCTGCTGACCCTCTATCGCACCTTCACGAGCGCCGATGAGGCGCTGCGTGCCAGTTCTGAACGCATGTCACGCCTCTCGACCAGGCTGGAGGTGATCGGTGACGAGGCCGTCGAGAGCCTCACCCGCTCACCGGAGCAGGCCATCAGCTGGAACGGCGGCCTCGCGATCCGCTGGCAGGCGGCCGATGGCGGCATGGAGGCCAACATCGGATTCTTGCGCCAGCTCTATGCGCTGGAGAAGATGCAGAACGAAGGCCCTACTCCTGCCATCCAGGCCGAGCTGGCACAAGCCACCCGCTTCTATCAGGACGCGGTTGACGGCATGCTGGCAACCGGCCAGTTCGATGTGCCCGGCGACGGGGAGTTTGCAGGCCAAATGCTCTCCACCCAGTATCGTGCCCTGCAAGCCGACAATGCCCGCCTGCTCCGTGAATGGACCACAACCCTGAGCGCTTATCAGAACCAGCTGGCCCGTTACGAAGGCAGTGCCGACCAGCTCAGGCTGGCGCTGGTCGAGGTCGAGGCCCAGGGGGACGCCACCGTCGAGGATCAGGTTCACCAGCTCAACGCCATCATCGACTACACCAGGGGACTCATCCTAGGGGGCTTGCTGCTCAGCCTGCTGATCGTCACCTGCTGCGGCTTCTGGCTGGTACGCACCATTGTTCGCCCGCTACTCCAGGTCGACAAGCGCATGCAGGGCATCGCCGCCGGGGAAGGGGATCTCAATGCCCGCATCAACCTCTCACGCGACGACGAGATTGGCTCCCTTGCCGGCAGCGTGGATCGCTTCATCGAGAAGCTGCAGAAGATGATCAGCGCCACCATGGACAACAACCAGCACATCAACCAGCACGTGCACACCTCGGTCAACCGGGTCCAGGCCATCAGCCAGAGCAGCCGCCAGACCGCAGCGCATGCCCAGGCGCTGCACCACGACAGCGAGCAGATGGTGCAGGTGGCCACCACCATCTCGGACAACTGCAACCTGGCGGCACACAACGCCAACGAGGTGCGCCAGCTCACCACGCAAAGCAGCCAGTATGTCTCTTCCGCCACCGCCGGCATGCAGCGGGTGGTCATGGAGGTGAGTGAATGTGCCACTGCCATCAATGCCCTCAAGGAGCAGGCAGGGCAGATTGGCCAGATCATCTCCACCATCAGCAATATCTCGGAGCAGACCAACCTGCTGGCACTCAATGCCGCCATCGAAGCCGCCCGGGCGGGCGAGATGGGGCGCGGTTTTGCCGTGGTGGCCGACGAGGTGCGCACCCTGGCCAATCGCACCGCCACCTCCAGCGCCGAGATAACGGATGTGATCAACAGCATCCAGCAGCAGACAGAGCAGGCCTATCTGATGATGCAACGCAACCTGAAAACCGTGGAATCGGGTATGGCGGACTCCGACAACACCAAACAGATCCTGTTCAAGGTAGAAGAGGCCATCGATCAGCTCGCCGACATGGTGCAACAGGTGGCAGAGGCGACCAGCCAGCTCTCCCACACCCTGGGGCACACCACGGGCAAGGTTTCGGATATCAGCCTGCAGGCCCAGACGGGCGAACAGGAAGCCCAGGAGTGCCTGCAACTGGCCTCCTCCCTCCATCAGGCCAGCCAGCAGCAACAGCAGTTGCTGTCGCAATTTCGGGTCTAGTGCGGGCGAGGCAAGGCCCCCGCCCTCCCCCCAGCGCCGCTGAATTTAGCCCTTGGGCCGGGGGGCTTCGCCTGTTAAAATTCCGCACTTGAAATTTTCCAGGGCCAAGCCGCCCGAACTAGCGAAGGTCTACCGCGATGCGTACCAGCCAATATCTGCTTTCCACTCTCAAGGAAACCCCCTCCGACGCTGAAGTTGTCAGCCACCAGCTGATGCTGCGCGCCGGGATGATCCGCAAACTCGCTTCCGGCATGTACGCCTGGCTGCCGACCGGCCTGCGGGTCCTGAAGAAGATTGAAAACATCGTCCGCGAAGAGATGAACAATGCGGGTGCCGTCGAAGTGTCCATGCCGGTGGTACAGCCCGCCGAGCTGTGGCAGGAGTCCGGCCGCTGGGATGACTACGGCCCCGAGCTGTGCCGCCTGACCGACCGTCACAACCGCCCCTTCGTGCTGGGTCCGACCCACGAAGAGGTGATCACCGCGCTGGTCCGTTACGAAGTGAACAGCTACAAGCAACTGCCGCTGAATCTGTACCAGATCCAGACCAAGTTCCGCGATGAAGTGCGCCCCCGTTTCGGCGTGATGCGCGGCCGCGAATTCCTGATGAAGGATGCCTACTCCTTCCACATCGACAAGGCTTCCCTGGTCGATACCTATGAGAAGATGCACGCGGCCTACTGCACCGCCTTCACTCGCATGGGTCTGAACTTCCGCCCGGTGCAGGCCGATACCGGCTCCATCGGGGGCACCGGCTCCCACGAATTCCAGGTGCTGGCTGAGAGCGGTGAAGACTTGATCGCCTTCTCCGATACATCCGATTACGCCGCCAACATCGAGATGGCCGAAGCGCTGGCACCGGCTGGCGAGCGCGCTGCCGCAACCAAAGCCCTGACCAAGGTGGCCACCCCGGCCGTCCACACCATCGATGAAGTAGCCGCTTTCCTGAACGTGGCGCCGACCGCCATCGCCAAGACCCTGCTGGTACTGGCCGAGGAAGACGAGCACGGCAAACAGGCCGTCATCGCCCTGGTACTGCGTGGCGACCACGAGCTGAACGAAATCAAGGCCGAGAAGCTTTCTGGCGTGGCTAACCCGCTGACCTTCGCCAATGACGAGCAGATCAAAGCGGCCGCTGGTTGCG
The DNA here is from genome assembly GCF_040907765.1 of Aeromonas sp. s9. Taxonomy (NCBI): domain Bacteria; kingdom Pseudomonadati; phylum Pseudomonadota; class Gammaproteobacteria; order Aeromonadales; family Aeromonadaceae; genus Aeromonas; species Aeromonas sp. s9. The sequence goes on along the minus strand of NZ_JBFOCK010000059.1, from coordinate 21,213 downwards.
ACGCAGGCTCCATCGGCCCGGTCGGCTTTGCCGGTCGCATCATCGTCGATCGCAGCGCCGCCCATCTGAGCGATTTTGTTTGCGGCGCCAACGAGACCGGCTTCCACCTGACCGGTGCCAACTGGGATCGCGACATCGCCTCTTTTGAGGTTGCCGACCTGCGCAACGTGGTGGAAGGCGACCCGAGCCCGTGCGGCCAGGGCAAGCTGCTGCTCAAGCGCGGTATCGAAGTGGGCCACATCTTCCAGCTGGGCACCAAGTACTCCGAAGCGATGAAGGCGAGCGTGCTGAACGAAGGCGGCAAGTCCGTCACCATGGAGATGGGTTGCTACGGTATCGGGGTTTCCCGCCTGGTGGCTGCGGCCATCGAGCAGAACAACGACCAGTACGGCATCATCTGGCCGGATGCCATCGCCCCGTTCGAAGTAGCCATCGTGCCGATGAACATGCACAAATCCGAGCGCGTGGCCGAGCAGGCGCAACAGTTCTACACCGAGCTCAAAGCCGCCGGTGTGGACGTGCTGTTTGACGACCGCAAGGAGCGCCCGGGTGTGATGTTCGCCGACATGGAGCTGATCGGTGTGCCCCACGCCATCGTCATCGGTGACCGTGGTCTGGACAACGGCGTGGTGGAGTACAAGTGCCGCCGCTCCGGCGAGAAGCAGGAAGTGCCCATCGGCGAGATCGTTGCCATGCTCAAGGCCAAGCTGGGTCGCTGATAACGCCGACACCGCCTATCGCTTTTCATAGGAAAGCCCCGAGTGCCACGGCATTCGGGGCTTTTTATATGGCTCTCAGCCATGATGCACAAAAATGCGTCTCCAGCGTGAACCAATGAGATAACTGCATTGCCCTGTACACGGTACGGCTGATTTCCTAGACTGGCGCTCTTTACCCAGCTTGCCCGAGAAGTGATGTCCATCGCCTCAGCCAATACCGTTGTCGTGCTCGACTTCGAGACCACAGGGCTTTCACCCGGACAAGGGGATAGAGCCATCGAGATCGGTGCCGTCAGAATCAAGGATGGCCATATCAGTGAGCGTTTCTCGGCATTGATGAATCCGGGCTTCAACGTGAGCAGCTTCATCGAGCAATATACCGGGATCAGCAATGCCATGCTGAAACAGGCTCCCCCCTGTAACGTGGTGATGGCGGATTTCGTCGACTTTATCGGTGATGACAATCTGGTCGCCCACAACGCCTCCTTCGACAAGCGCTTTCTGGATGCGGAAATAGAGCGATTGCCAGCGCAATACCGCGGCCAGTTCGCCTGTTCCCTGCTGCTATCGAGGCGCCTGTTTCCCGATGCCCCGGATCACAAGCTGGGTACCCTGGTGCAATACCGGAGCCTGCCCAATGACGGGGTGTTTCACCGTGCCCTGGCGGATGCAGAGGTGACGGCCCACCTCTGGCTTGCCTTGTTGGAAGAGCTGGCGTGTCGACATGGCATTATCGACCCGGACTTTGCATTGCTGCTGACCCTTGGCAAGAAGCCAAAACAGGTGATTCCATCCTTCCTGCGGGAATATGCGACTCGGAAATAATATGTGCCGACATGCATCATCAATCATCCATGCCATGTCGGCACTGAATTTACCCGCCTTCACATCCATGATGGCCCGGCGTAAAGAGAGGCAGGCAAGCAGATAATTTAGCACTGCACATCAATGAAAAAGCGCGCCAAATGGCGCGCCTTTTGTTTCTGCTCTTCTGGGCGGCAAGGGCCGGAGCCCACTATCTCAACTATTGCGACCGATAAAGAGATCGGTCACATGGCAGCTGCTTCTCGCGGCCAGCGCATCCAGCATGTAGGCTGCCGCGTCTTCCGGCGTCATGAAGCCGCTCGGGTCCACATGATCCGAATTCTCCCAGAACTCGCTGCGGATCCCGCTCGGATAGAGGTTCACCAGTCGCAGGGGAGCACTCTTCAGCTCGGCCCGCAAGGATTCGAGAAAGCCGCGCATGCCCCATTTGGAGGCGCAATAGAGGCTCTCGTTTGCCTTGCCGGTCTGGGCGGCAGAGGAGAGCACATTCGCCAGCACCCCGCCCTTGTCGCCGATGAGGCGTACCGTCTGCTGGGCCACCAGTATGGTGGAGATGAGATTGCTCTCCACCACCCGGCGGATCTGCTCGGCGGTGTAGACACCCACCGGGCCGAACTCACCGACACCGGCACAGTGGATCACCATGTCGGGCAGGCCGCCCCACTCCACCGCAGCGGCAAAGGCGACATCCACCTCTTCGTGGTGCGCCAGATCGGCGGCAATGCCGATCACCGCCTTGCCGAGCAGCTCTTCCTGCTCCTGCAGTTTCTGGTAACGGCGACCCATCATGGAAACCTGATGGCCGCGTTCAACCAGCCCTATGGTCAGGGCGCGGCCCAGTCCGGATCCGGCGCCAGTCACTATGATGTGGCCCATGTGTGCTCCTCAGGGAGATCAGAAGGTGAATTCACCACCGATGAACCAGCCGTCGATGGTCTGATCGACGCGATCGAAGTCCATCTCGGCCTCACGCCAGCCGGCGCGGATCTTGAGCGGCACAGAAGAGAACTTGTAGGAGCCGCCCAGACGGTAGTCGTAGTTGTCGGCATCCTGCACCCGCATATCGCCAAACGCGGCGAAGCCGGTCCCCGGGATGCGTACTTCACCCCCGGTGTAGGCCATCAGCACATCCTTGTCATAGGAGTAGTGCTGGGTGTTGAAATCACCGTCGTAGCGACGACCGGTCAGACCCAGGTCGATCTGGAACAGGTCGTTGTTGAACAGGCGATAGTAGAGGCTCAGGTCGTAAGCCAGGAGATCGTTGTTGAAGCTGCCACCGCTGCTGCTGAAGTCGGACATTTCAAACTTGGCGTTGGGCAGCAGCAGGATGCCGTGCTCCAGTTGCAGGTAGCCGCTCCAGTTGTAGTTCTCGTCGTAGCTGCCATCGGCACCCACGCTGCTGACCTGGCCACTTCCCTGGGCATTCCACAGATCGGCACCCGCCGCAAAACGCCAGTCATTGGCGGCCATGGCCCCATGGCTGAGCAGAGCCATCACAGTGCCGGCAATCAGGGTCTTCTTCATCACTTCGCTCCATTTTGGACTGGAAAGGCCATCATTTTACCCGCTGGGCAAGGAATACCTAGAGTAAAAAGCTGAACAAGCGTCCATAAATGTCAGTGCTTCATCCCTTTCATGGGTTCGACCGGCTTCACGGGCAGGCTCAGTGACAGCGTCTGCCCATCGTCCAGGGTCAGGGTCAACGGGAAGGGCGTGCCCTGGGCCAGGGTATGGATGTCGAACAACATGATGTGCAGGCTGCCGGGCTTGAGCACGGCCTCCCCCTTGGCCGGGATCTCGATGCTCTCCACCTGGCGCATCTTCATGACGCCGTTCTCGTGCAAATGGGTGTGCAGCTCGACACGGCCCGCCTCAGGGGACGTACCCGCCACCAGTTTCACCGGTTTGTCCCCATCGTTCCTGAGCACCATGAACGCCGCCGTGTTCGGCGAGCCAGGGGGCAGCAGGCGCACATAACCATCGACCGCGTCGACCTTGGCCAGGGCCGGGGCGGCCAGAAGCAGTGCCATGGTGGAATAAAACGCACGTTTAAACATGGTTGAAATCCTTTTATGATGTTGTTAAACGAGACAAAGCTTACCCCTGTGGCAAGCTTTTGACAGCCCCCGACAACAAGGATTCAGACATGGCCCTCACAATTCTGGCCGAACAGCAGGACGGCTTGCTCACCCTGACCTTCAATCGACCGGAAAAGCGCAATGCCCTCAACACGGAAACGTATCTGGCGCTGACCGACGCACTGCGCCAGGCCGCCCGGGACGAAGAGGTCCATGTGCTGCTGTTGCAGGGCCAGGCGGAGTGCTTCACCGCCGGCAACGATCTGGCCGACTTTGTTGGCAAGCACGCCCTTGAGCCGGACGACCCCATCCTGCAATTTCTGCACACCCTGGCCGACTTCCCCAAACCGGTGATCGCCGCCGTGGGCGGCCCGGCAGTCGGCATCGGCACTACCCTGCTGCTGCACTGCGACCTGGTCTATCTGGGTGACAACGCCCGGCTGCAACTGCCTTTCGTCGAGCTGGGGCTGGTACCGGAGTTTGCCGCCAGCCTGCTGCTGCCACGCGCCGTCGGTCACCTCAAGGCGGCGGAGCTGTTGCTGCTGGCAGAGGCCATCGATGGGGAAGAGGCGCTGCGTCTCGGGCTCGCCAACCGGGTGCTGGCCCCGGCGGACCTGCTCCCCTTCGCTCGGGAGCAGGGACTGAAACTGGCGGCCAAGCCGCCGATGGCGCTCCAGAAGAGCAAGGCGCTGCTCAAGCAGGAGCTCAAACAGGCGGTGCATTTCGTCATCGACCTGGAAGCGCGCGCCTTCGCCCAGGCCCTGCAAGGGGAAGAGGCGCAAAGCCGCATCGCCAGCAAGCTGCAAAAACGGCGCTGAACTCAGTTGAGACGGAACCGGCCTATCAACTCGCAGCCCTGCACCCTGTCCTGCACCTGAATAAGCCGGGCAATCTCCGGATTGGGGTGGCGCTTCAAGAAGGAGAGCAGGGCGGCGCGGCAGCAGCCCAGCTCACTGATGAGGGATTCGCACTCCCGGTTGGGGCACTGGGGCACCAGGGCGGTGACCAGCTCGGAGGCGAGCTTGAGGTAGCGCAGTTCATAGGCGGGCTCTTCCATGGCACGCCAGAAATCGGCCATGCGGTGACAGGTGGCGACCCGCATGCTGGCCAGTTCGTCCAGATCCCCGGAGGCCAGCTCATACACTTCCCCCAGGGCCTGCTGATAGAGGCAGATCGCCGTGCCCAGAGCCCCCATGCCAAGGGCGTTCTCCGCCTCCAGCATGTAGCGTTGCCAGTTCTGATGTTCCATGTTCCTCTCCTTTGCCGACACGAGTGGAGTTTGTATCATGGCCAATCGAGAACAAATATCAACCAGACCCTTTGTGCAGGATCCCTCAACCCGCCGTTCTGGGCTGATTGACGCGACACTGCTTGCCGGGGTAACCAGGCAGATCTGTCGCCTTGCTGCTGCACGCCAGCCGTTTGGCTTCGGCGAGGCGATCCGCGAGGTTGACCTCATCGATCGGCTGCCAGGCCATCTGCTGGCCGAGCCAGCTGGCCCAGGCAAACTCGACGAAGTAGACCTGATCCTTCTTGCTGAAGTAGCCCGCATCCTGCAACAGCCCCGCCAGGGTGCGGTAGGGGTAATCCGGCAATTCACCGATATGGCCGGGCAACTGCTCGGGAGTCAGGGGTTGACCCCGTTCATCCTTGAGCCAGGCCCAGTGGTTGTTCTGCATCTGGCTCCAGAAATTGGCCCTGTCCTGCAACCGTGCAATCACCTTGACCCTGACCTGCTTCACCCCCTGCTGCCACAGCGCCTTGGTCAGGTGGTGCCTGTCCACCAGCCAGTAACCCCCATCCGGCGCGATGACGATAGGGATCTCTTTCTTTTTCATCAGCTTGTCGAGCTGCTTCTCGCTCTTGTCCGCCAGCTCCCGGGCAGTGGTATCCACCTGCAACTGACCGACGCCGCCCTGGGTGGGGTGCAGCGCCTCTATGTTCACCTCGCACCAGCTTCCCACCGGGCTGCTCTTCTCGCACGGGGACAACGCCCAGGCGCCCTGGCTCAGCACGCAGACCAACAAGATCCATGCTCTCATCACTCTCTCCTTTTCCTGGCGCTCACGGCGCCCCCTCGTTGACAGCCGCATCGGATATCATGGGACTCATGCTGGCGGTCTGACCAGCAAAGGGGATATCATGATTTCCCATCTGCCGGCGATGCATTCTCGCCGAGTTTTCTCCCCGCTTCACACATTTTGAAGGATTCACCATGAAAGGATGGAGCCCCCTGCTGGCCCTGCTGGGCTGTGCCTGCGTCCAGGCTGCCGATGTGCCGCCCGGCACCCCACTCGCCGCCGAACAGGCCGTCGTCCGTCATCTCAAGGATGAACCGGCGAGCCTGAGCCCTCTCAAGCTGGTGGGACTGCCGGAGCTGCAGGTCCTCAGGGACCTTTACGAGGGGCTGCTGACCCAGGGACCGGACGGCAAGGTGCTGCCCGGGGTGGCCGCGAGCTGGGAGAACAAGGACAACCGGCAGTTCACATTCCATCTGAGGCAGGATGCCCGCTGGTCCAACGGCGACCCCGTGCGCGCCGCCGACTTCGTCTATGGCTGGCGCAAGCTGGTTGACCCCAGGGAAGCCGCCACTTTCGCCTGGTTCGCCCAGCTCGCCCGCTTCGACAAGGTGGACGACATAGTGGCAGGCAAGCTGGCCCCCGATGCGCTCGGGGTGGAGGCCGTCGATGACCATACCCTGAAGGTGACCCTCTCCCAGCCGGTGCCCTATTTCCTGAGCCTGCTGACCCATCCCAGCCTGTCGCCCCTGCACCAGGCCAGCATGGAGCAATATGGCAACCAGTGGACCCAGCCCGGCAAGCTGGTGGGCAACGGCGCCTTCGTGTTGAGTCACCGGGTGGTGAACGAGAAACTGGAGCTGACGCCCAATCCCTACTACTGGGATCGCGCCCACACGGTGCTGACCCGCGTCACCTTCGTGCCCATCAACCAGGAGAGCGCGGCCACCCACCGCTATCTGGCCGGGGATCTGCACATCACCGAATCCTTCCCCAAGGAGCAGTACCAGAGCCTGATGGCCCAGATCCCGGGGGAGGTCTATACCCCGGAACAGCTCGGCACCTACTACTACGCCTTCAACACCCAGCGCCCGCCCCTCAATGATGTGCGGGTGCGCCAGGCGCTCTCCTACACCATCGACAGGGGCCTGATTGCCGACAAGGTGCTGGGCACCGGGGAGAAACCGGCCTACCACTTCACCCCGGACGTGACCGCCGGCTTCGACCCCAAGCCCAATCTGCTCTCCACCAGCAGTCAGCAGGCGCTGGACGAGCGTGCCAGAGCCCTGCTGAAAGAAGCGGGCTACGGCCCAAGCAATCCCCTCAAGCTGACCTTGCTCTACAACACGGCGGAAATTCACAAGAAGATGGCGCTGGCCATCGCCAACCTGTGGAAACAGAAGCTGGGGGCCCGGGTCGAGCTCACCAACCAGGAGTGGAAAACCTATCTCGACAGCCGTCAAAGCGGCCAGTTCGAGGTGATCCGCTCCTCCTGGGTCGCCGATTACAACGACCCCTCCGCCTTCCTCGGGCTCTGGGGATCGGGCCACAGCGGCAACATGGCCCGGTTCGCCAACCCGGCTTACGACAAGCTGCTGGCGCAGGCGGCCAACAGTCAGGATCCCGCAGAACGGGCCCGCCTGTTCGATGAGGCCGAGGCCATCTTGCAGAAGGAGGCCCCCATCGCCCCCATCTACCAGTACACCAATGCCCGGCTCATCAAGCCCTGGCTCAAGGGGTATCCCATCAACAACCCGGAAGACGTGGCCTACAGCCGTCAGCTCTACCTCGTCAAACACTGAGTCCGGGGAGGGGTCGGGACATCTGACCCCTCCTGGCACTGTTCCTGTTCAAGTTCCCGGCCTAAAATGCCGCCTCTTTTCATTCATCAACCCCGTGATCCGATCCTGCCATGCGTGCTCTGCTCCTGATTGCCCTGTTTGTTGCCCTTCCCGCCAAGGCCGCCGATGAAACCGAATGCCGCCAGGCCTTCCTCGAATGGATGTTGAGCCAGCAGAAGCAGTTCAGCGACCGCAAGGCCAGCAAGATGGAGCGGCGCAATGCCGAACGAGCCATCGATCAGGCCCGGGATGCCTTCGCCAAGCAGGAGAGTTTCTGCCAGGCCATGGCCTGGGTCGCCAGCGCAGAAGACAATGACCCCCGCTTCAAGCCGAGGACGGGGGAGATCCACGACTTCACTCCCCGCGGCTGAGCCGCCATCTACGACTTTTTTCAGCCTTTCCCGTGTTGATTTATTGACCCAAGCCAAGGTGGTGCAACAGTCCGCATCTACAATGACGCCGTAACAATCACAAAAATAAAAAATAACTTTATCAGTTACTTGGCTCATTCAGGATGCGCACATGACCACAACCCGGCACGAAGGGGAGATCCGTTTCCCCGATCACATCTCACTGATCTCGACCACGGATCCCGCCAGTCACATCACTTATGCCAACCAGCACTTTTGCGATGTGGCGGGCTACAGCGCGACCGAAATGGAAGGGGAGCCCCACAATCTGGTCCGCCACCCCGACATGCCCAAGGCCGCGTTCGCCGACATGTGGCGCCGCCTGCAACAAGGCAAGAGCTGGATGGGGCTGGTAAAGAACCGCGCCAAGAGTGGTCAGTTCTACTGGGTCAACGCCTACGTCACGCCGATTCTCAACGATCAGCAGCAGATCATCGAATACCAGTCTGTCCGCACCCGTCCCCAGGATCACGACATCGCCTGGGCAGAGCAGCTCTATGCCCGGATCCGTGACGGCAAGGCACTGCCCTGGCTGACCCGGCTGACCCTGGAGCCGGGGCAGCTGTGTCTGCTGCTCTCTGGCACCGCCCTGCTCGGCATGGGGGCCAGTCTGGTCACCGGCCAGCCGGGGTGGGGAGTCATCACTCTGCTCTGCTTGCTGGCCCAGATGGGACATGGCTGGCATCTGCAACGGCGGCTGGCCAGGCTGCTGGCCATGGCGGGCGAGGAGCAGGGCAGCGCCCTTTGCCAGGTACTCTATGCCAGGCGTCAGGACAGCCTGGCCGCCCTTGAACTGCTGCTGCGCATGAAGAAGGCGGAGCTGCGCGCCGTGGTAGGTCGCAGCGCGGACACCAACCAGCAGATCCTGCAGGCGGCGGAAGATGACAGGGGGCATATCCAGACCATAGACACTCACCTGCAACAGCAGCGGGCCCAGAGCGAGCAACTGGCGGCGGCCATAACCCAGATGAGCCAGTCCATCCGCGATGTGGCTGACAATGCCCACCAGGCCAATGCGCTGGTGGGCGAGGTCCAGCAGGTGTCCGCCAGTGGCCAGCAGGCGCTGGCCACCACCCGGGATTCGGTCGACAGGCTTCATCAGGAGCTGGACGCCAGCCAGGGCGTGCTGGCGCGCCTGACCCAGGACAGCCAGAAGATCAACGGCATTCTGGAGGTGATCGGGCAGATTGCGGATCAGACCAACCTGCTCTCCCTCAATGCGGCCATCGAGGCGGCACGGGCCGGTGAACAAGGGCGCGGCTTTGCGGTGGTGGCCGACGAGATACGGGCCCTGGCCCAGAAGACCCGCAGCTCCACCGGCGAGATAAGCGACATGATAGGGGCGCTGCAACAGAGCACCCGGCAACTGTCCGATGGCATGGAGCAGGGGGCCCAGACATCAGTGCTCTGCCAGCAGCACATGGGGGCCACCGCCGAGGTGCTCGACCAGATCAACCGGATGCTGGCCCGGGTGACCCACACCAGCGACGAGATAGCCCAGGCGGTGAGCCAGCAGGCGGATGTCACCAGCACCCTGGATCAGGGGATCTACCAGATCCACCAACTGGCGAGCCACACCGCGGACAACAGCCGTCAGGCCCTCGATGGCATCACCCTGCTGGTGGAGCGGCTGCAAAACCTCTCCCGCCTGATCAACCAGTTCCACGACTGACCCCTTGCCGTGCAGTTTGGCGCGCCCCCGGGCGCGCTGCCGATCTCTCCCCTCCTTCACGACGACAGGCTCCCGCCGGGGGCAAGAAGTCCGTCTCAGGATTTGCCCTTGAACTGCTTGATGCTGCGCTTGCCCTGGGTGCGACGGTTCGCCTGCTTGTCTCTTGGCGCCCGTTTGCTCTCCCCGCTGGCGGGTTTGTCGGTCACCGGGAAACCTGCCAGCGCCGCCAGGGGCAGGGGGCGACCGGTCAGGGCCCGGATCCCCTCGAGCGCCTCCCCATCCCCGTGACAGGTAAGGGAGATGGCCAGACCGCTCTGCCCGGCACGGGCGGTACGACCGATACGATGCACGTAGACGGGGGCATGGTCCGGCAGATCCAGATTGATCACCACGGGCAATGCCTCCACGTGGATGCCGCGCGCCATCAGGTCCGTGGCCACCAGCACCCGCACCCTGCCCTCCTTGAAATCCGCCAGCGCCTGCTCCCGCGTGGTCTGATCCTTGTTTCCGTGCAGGACCGCCACCGTCATGCCAGCCCTGGCGAGTTTCTTGGCCACCCCGTCCGCGTCGTCCCTGGCACTGATGAAGACCAGCACCTGGGGCCACTCTCCGGCCTCCAGCAGGGCGATCAGCGCAGGCACCTTGCTACTCCTGTTGACCAGATAGAGCCGCTCCTCGATGTCGCTCACCAGGCTGTTGAGCGGCTCGGCCTCGATGCGCACCGGATCCTGCAGCAGGCCCGAGGCCAGGCTCTCCAGTTCGATCGGCAAGGTGGCGGAGAAGAGCATCTGCTGCCGCGCCTCCGGCATCGCCTTCATCAGCCACTGGATATCGGGCCAGAACCCCATCTCCAGCAGGCGATCCGCTTCATCCAGCACCAGCATGCGCAGGGCACCCAGCCCCAGCGTCTGCTGGGCCAGCAAGTCCCGCAACCGTCCGGGGGTCGCCACCAGCAGTTGGGGGCCGAGAGCCAGTTCCCGCTCCTGCCACTCCTGGGCCACCCCGCCACACAGGGTCAGGAGACGCACCCCCAACCCGTCGGCAATCTCCTGCAGGGCGGCGCTCACCTGGCTTGCCAGCTCCCGGGTGGGGACCAGTACCAATCCCTGTACCCGGTCACTGGCTGCGTCCAGCCTCTGCAGCAACGGCAGGCCGAATGCCAGGGTCTTGCCACTGCCGGTCCTGGCCAGGGCAAGCAGATCCCGTCCTGACAAGGCAGCAGGAATGGCTAGCTGCTGAATGGGGGTCGGTTTTTCCAGCGCGGCGGGCAGCAGGGGCAACAGGGCGGGGGCAAGGGCGAGTTCGTCAAACGTCATGGGGATCGCAGATACAGGCTGAACGAGGATGTGGAGGCGAAGTCTAGCCAGACCCACCCCATAAGTAAAAGGTTCGGGAGCGCAATAAAAACGGCCTGCCCCGTGTGAACGGGGCAGGCCGTCAGGCAATCAGCCTGTGGCGCGACTTACAGAACGGCCAGGGCGGCGGCGTAGTTCGGCTCGTCGGCGACTTCGGCCACCAGCTCGCTGTGCAGCACCTTGTCGTGCTCATCCAGTACCACGATGGCACGGGCAGCCAGACCCACCAGCGGGCCGGAGGAGAAGGCCACGCCGTAGTCCTGCAGGAAGGAGACACCGCGCAGGGTGGAGAGGTTCACCACCTTGTCCAGACCCTCGGCGCCGCAGAAACGGGCCTGGGCGAACGGCAGGTCGGCGGAGATGCACAGCACGACGGTGTTGTTCAGGGCGCTTGCCTGCTCGTTGAACTTGCGCACGGAAGTGGCGCAGGTCGGGGTGTCGACGCTCGGGAAGATGTTCAGGATCTTGCGCTTGCCGGCGAAGGTCGCCAGGGTCGCATCGGACAGATCGCCAGCAACCAGGGAGAAGGGCTTGGCCTGCTCACCGGCAACGGGGAAGTGGCCGGAGACGGAGACGGGGTTGCCTTGCAGGGTGACGGTATTGCTCATGTTAGGTCCTTGATGATTGATGTGGGATCCAGGGTCCCCAGTATAGGCCCGCCACGGGATGACAAACACCCGCTAATGAAAGGGATTTGGCATCCCTTTGCGTCCCTCCTGCTCCAGGGGCAAATCAGCGGCCACTGTCATGGCCCCGAACAAAGAGGAGAAGAGGGCTTGACCTTGGACTTTACACCAAGGTTTACACTCGGCGCAGTCATCCAGGATCCCGCAGGGGCGGGATCCCTCAAGAGGAACGCATCATGAGCAAATCCTGCTGCAGCCATCAACACGCCGCCGCCCCCATCAAGGCCGTCAGCAAGGCCGCCACCCCACAGGCCGGGCACAGCCACACCAGCCACTGCTGCGACAACGGGGCACAGGCCAGTGGCGTCGCCAACCCGACCCGCCACGATCATCAGGGGCAAAGTGGCGCAGACGGCCCGGGTGATGAAGAGCTCCCCAGAGGCGCTTGCGCCACCGACACAGCCCACGACCACGATCATCATGAGCAGGGGCACGCCCACACGACCGCCGCGACCGAGCCGCCGCTGGCTACCCCCGAGCAAAACAGCCGCCGCCATAGCTGGCAGGTGCTGGGCATGGATTGTCCCAGCTGTGCCCGCAAGATAGAGACCGCCGTCAGCCGGGTGGAGGGCGTACAGCAGGCTCGGGTGCTGTTTGCCACCGAGAAGCTGGTGGTGGATCTGGCCCCCGGCCTCTCCCCCGACCCCGTTACCGCCGCCGTGCTGGCCGCCGGCTTCCAGCTCAAAGGAGGCGCTCAGAACACGGCTCGCAGCGAACCGGGCCGCAGCCCGCAGATGCAGAGGGTCAGTAACCTGCTCGGCAAATACTGGCAGCCCCTGTCGCTCGCCGGCTTGATGGGGATGGCGGCCCTGTTGCCGGCCCAGATCGGTCAGCCGCTCTTTACCCTGGCCACCCTCTGGGGGCTGTGGCCCGTCGCCCGCAAGGCGTGGGCACTGACCAGAAGCGGCTCCCCCTTCGCCATCGAGACCCTGATGACGGTCGCCGCCGTGGGGGCCCTGTTCCTCGGCGAAACCGCCGAAGCGGCCATGGTGCTGCTGCTGTTCATGCTGGGTGAACATCTGGAGGCCTACGCCGCCGGCCGCGCCCGCGCCGGGGTCACCGCCCTGATGGCGCTGGTGCCCGACAAGGCGCTGCGCATCCGCACCACTGCCGAGGGCGAGGTGCGCGAAGAGGTCGGCGCCGATGAGCTGCGCCCCGGTGACATCATCGAAATCGCCCCAGGCGCCCGCCTGGCCGCCGATGCCCGCCTGCTCGACCCCCTCGGCGCCTTTGACGAGAGCGCCCTGACCGGCGAATCCATCCCGGTGGAGCGCCGCCGGGGTGACAAGGTCCCCGCTGGCAGCCTGGCGGCGGATCGGGTGCTGCGCCTCGAGGTGGTGTCCGAGCCCGGCAACAACGCCATCGACCGTATCCTGCATCTCATCGAAGAGGCCGAGACCCAGCGCGCCCCCATCGAGCGCTTCATCGACCGCTTCAGCCGCTGGTATACCCCGGCCATGATGCTGGTCGCCCTGCTGGTGGTGCTGGTACCGCCGCTCGCCTTCGGCCAGAGCTGGGACGAGTGGGTCTATCGCGGGCTGGCGCTGCTGCTGATCGGTTGCCCCTGCGCCCTGGTCATCTCCACCCCGGCGGCGGTCACCTCGGCGCTGGCGGCAGCCACCCGGCAGGGAGCCCTCATCAAGGGGGGCGCAGCGCTGGAGCGGTTGGCCCACATCGATACCCTGGCCTTTGACAAGACCGGCACCCTGACCCTGGGCAAGCCGCAGCTGACCGAACTGGTGAGCCTCAATGGCCAGTCTGAGGCCGACCTGCTGGCACTGGCGGCAGCCATCGAGCAGGGCTCCCACCACCCGCTGGCCCGCGCCGTGGTGACCGCGGCCAGTGAGCGGGGCCTCAGCCTCGCCGCCGCCCAGGAGCTGCGCGCCCTGCCCGGCATGGGCGTGGAAGGTCGCATCGACGGCACCCTCTGGCAGTTGCTGGCACCGAGCCGGGTCGCCACCCTGGATGCCGCGATACAGGCCCGGGTCGCCACCCTGGAGCAGCAAGGCAAGACAGTGGTGGTACTCGGTCAGCCTGACGTCGCCCCGGCCGCCCTGCTGGCCCTGCGCGACCAGATCCGCCCCGAGGCGGCCCCGGCCCTGCGCGAGCTGAGCGAGCTTGGTCTCAAGAGCATCATGCTGACCGGTGACAACCCCCGCGCCGCCGAGGCCATCGCCGGCGAGCTCGGCATGGGCTGGCGCGCCGGCCTGCTGCCGGAGGGCAAGGTCGATGAGATCGCCAAGCTCGGCCTCAGCCAGAAAGTCGCGATGATCGGCGACGGCATCAACGACGCCCCGGCCATGAAGCGGGCGAGCATCGGCATCGCCATGGGAGGCGGCACCGACGTGGCGCTGGAGACCGCCGATGCGGCACTGACCCACAACCAGCTCGGCGGGGTTGCCGCCATGATCCGGCTCTCCCGCGCGGCGCTGGCCAACATCCACCAGAACATCGCGCTGGCGCTGGGGCTCAAGGCCATCTTCCTGGTCACCAGCCTGCTCGGCATCACCGGCCTGTGGATTGCGGTGCTGGCCGACACCGGCGCCACCGCCCTGGTCACCGCCAACGCCCTGCGCCTGCTGCGAAAACGCTAGGCCGACCGTTAACGGTACAACCAACAGCCGCCCCAACGGGGCGGCTTTTTTATTGCCTCGCCCACAGCAAAGAAAAAGCGCGGCTGCCGGTCGGCAGTCGCGCTTTGCTTACTCTCTCGGTGTTATCCCGCCCTTGGCGAGGCGGAATTCAACCCGGGGTTGCCGAGCCAACCCCGGGCTCGATGGGAAAGACTTACTTGGCGCTGCACTCCTGGATGATGACGCTGCCCACCTCGCCGGAAGTCTGAGTCGGGTCAACCTTAACCAGGAAGCTCCACAGACCCTGTTCCAGCGTGATGCTGTTGTTGCCCATGCCACCGTCGCCGTGCTGGAGCGGGTAAACCTGCTCGGGCTCCAGTGCGATCAGGGTGCCACCGGCATCCTTCACGAAGAACTGCTTGCTCCAGTTGCCATCGTCGTTGGCAAACTTGAAGTCAAAGCTGCCCGCGTAGTTGAAGGCGGCCTGATAGATGGCGAGGTTGCCTTCCATCCCCTTGTAGCTCAGCTGGTAGGCCGGCTGGGCGTTCCAGTCGCTCAGACTGCCGCGCACATAGAGCGGGAAGCCGAGCGGATTGCCCGCGACGGTATCCAGCACCTTGCAGCTCTGCGCCGGTTCGGTGTAGCTGACGCTCAGGGTGGGCTTGTCCTTGTTCATGGCGGTGAAGACAAACTTGTAGGTGCCAGCCTTCTCCACGTTGAACGGCAGATCCCCGCCATTGGCACAGAGCGTATTGACCTGGCCGGTCGCAAGCTGGTCGGTATCGCTGCACTTGCCGTAATTGACGGGGCCGCTCCACTCGTTGCCAGCGATCTTCACCTGGGTCGACCCCAGCTGATCTGCCGTCACCTCGGTGGTGAACTCATAGGTGAAGTTGCCACTGAAGTTCATCTTGTTGACCGGATCCCACTGATTCAGGAAACCGCGCACGAACACCTCGGTGTCACCGAAGGGAGGCAAGGTGCTCAGATCCGTCTTCTTGCTCACCGGCAGCCCCGCGCCCTGGGCACCGCTCTGCGGCTTGATGAACACCGCCGCCGACCAGGCGCCAAGGGTCAGTTGACCGCTGTCATTGGCCGCCCCGCTGGCGATGCTGTCGGAGTCACGGTGGGCACCGCTCAGGACCATGCCGGTCAGATCGATGGGCTGATCCTTGCCGTCACGGAAATCGCCGATGCTCTGGGGCTGATTGGTGGCGTTGATCATCACCACCAGGCCGTCGATGGCCGGATCCAGATCCGCACCGGCGCCCACCCCGTCATCCACGCTCATCACGATGAGACCCGGGATCTGCTCAGGGCCGGTGTTGCGGAAGTCGACCCGCTTGATCACCTCGGCGCCGCTGCCAAGACGCAGCAGACGAGAGGATTGACGTAGTTCGGAGAGCTCCTGGTAGAAGTTCACCATCTGATGCATCTCGGCCGAACCCGGCTTGGCGTGCTGGCCGAGCACCTGCTCGATCAGCTCGTAGTTGGCCTCGTCCTTGTCCTTGCGCGGCAAGCCCTTGTCGAAGTTGTTGTCTCCAAGGGTGTAATCGACCCGGTTGTACCAGTCACCGGAGTCGTAGCTGTCCCGCTCCATGGACTTGGAGCGCAGCAGTTCGACACCCGCGTGGGTGAAGGGAATGCCCTGACCCAGCATGGCAGTCGCCAGAGAGACCCCCTGCATCCGCACCAGGTCGGCCCCGGCGGGTGCCTTGTACACCAGGTTGTCGAACAGGGTCTGGTTGTCGTGCTTGTCGACATAGTTCTGGATTTCGGTCGGATCCTGGGCATAGCCCGCCGGTTGACCGTTGTAGTCGATGTCGGAGCCTTTCTTCGGAATGCCGTCCTTGTCGGTCAGCACAAACTCCTTGAGGTTGCCCGCCATGCCGAGGCGCACCAGATCGGACTGATGCAGAGCGGTGGCGAGATCGACGCCGTCCAGCTCGTTGGCATCCACCAGGGCACCGTTGCCAAAGCCCTGGGTCTTGCGAATGGCTTCGCCGCCGTCGAACGGGCTGCCCCCGCGCACCGCATCACGCAGCCGGTCGGAGAAGGAGCCGATGCCGGTACCGGCCAGATGCTTCTGGGTCGCCTGCACGAAGCGCTTGTCATCCTGTACCTCGCCGAAGTTCCACCCCTCGCCGTAGAAATACATGTCCGGATTGACCTTCTTCACCTCGGCCAGGGCCTGCACCATCTGATCTTTCGGGTGATGGCCCATGAGGTCGAAGCGGAAGGCATCGATCTTGTAGTCCCGTGCCCAGGTGACCAGAGAGTCATCCATCAGCTTGGCGAACATGGCGTGTTCCGGCGCCGTGTTGGAGCAGCAGGTGGAGTTTTCCACCGAACCGGTCTCCGGATTGAGGCGCTGGTAGTACCAGGGCACAATCTTGTCGAGCACGGATTTGGAACCGAGACCCGCTTCGTTGGTGTGGTTGTAGACCACGTCCATCACCACGTTCATGCCGATGTTCTGCTTGATGGCCTGCACCATCTCGCGGAACTCCTTGATCCGGGTCATCCCCTCCGCATTGGTGGCGTAGGAGCCTTCCGGCGTGGTGTAGTGGTAGGGGTCATAGCCCCAGTTGAAGGAGTCCACCCCGCGCAGATAGCCGTACAGCTCCTGCACCACGGGGTTCTCCTTGCTGTCGCTGGCTTGCAGATCACCGAGCACGGCTTCGATGGTCTCGCCGCCACCACAGTGGCTGGCAAACCTGGAGTTCTTGACCTCGGGATTGACCTCGCACAGCTTGCTGAAGTCATCACCGATGTTGGCCACCTTGGCCGGATCCTCGTTGACGGTGGCGATGTCGAACACCGGCAGCAGGTGCAGGTGGCTAACGCCGCTCTTGGCCAGGGATTTCAGGTGGGTGACGGGCACGCTGTCGCTGTCGGTCAGCCCGAGGAACTTGCCGCGGTGATCCACCGGCGTCGACTCGTCGTTGCCGGTCAGATCCCGGACGTGGGCCTCATAGATGGTGATGTCGGCGGGGTTCTTCTGGCTGTGGGGGGCCTTGAGGCTGTCCCAGCCTTCCGGCTTGAGGGCCGGATCGTCGAGATCCACCACCTGGCTGAACTCGGAGTTCATCGCCAGGCTCAGGGAGTAGGGGTCGGTCACCTGATAGGATTCCAGCTTGCGGCTGACCGGGTGATAGACCTGGATATCGTAGCGGTAGTATTTGCCGACAAGATCGCTGCCCCCCTGTACGCTCCAGCTGCCGCTGGCCTCGTCCAGGGTCATGGCGCGCTCGCCAAGCGACTTGTGCTGCTCGTCGAACAGCGCCAGCTTGACCGACTTGGCGGTCGGCGCCCAGAGCCGGAAGGTGACATTGCCTCCCTCCACCACGGCGCCGTAGGCCAGCTTGGTGGCCGCTTCGCTGTAAAGGGCATCGAGGGCACCGGCACTCTGCACCAGGGTCGCCCCCTGCAGGATGCCGTCCGCATCGGTCCCGATGGCGACCAGCTCACCCTTGAGCAGGGGCTTGAGATCTTTCCCCGCAGGCAGGGCGAAGGCGGCGGCATCCTTGAGGTGCGGGTATTTGGCCTGCTGCTCTTCGGTCAGGCTGGTCGGGGTCAGCTTGAGGTAGGGAAAATCGAATACACCCTCGCTGTTTGCGGTGATGGTGCCTGACTCTGTGTAGTAGAGGCGCACATAGGGCTTGTCCTTGCCCCCTTGCCAAATCAGGGTGTTGTCGTCGATGAGATGGGCACTGGCCCCCGCCACGCCGAAGGCGGCGGTGAAGGCTTCCGCCCGGCTGCCGAAGATCTCGTTCTTGCCGGCGACGATGGCCACGGTGCGATCCGGGTGATCACTGAAGACCACCTTCATGTCGCTGCCGGTCAGGTTCGCGAGATCGCCGTTGCGGGCGATGAAGTTGATGCAGCCTTCCATCTTGGAGAGCGGCACGACCCAGGCCGGACCAAAACTGTCCGCCGCGGACGGCGTCTTGCTCTTGTCATCCCAACCGGTGTTGAGGCCGCCCTCCGAGGTCGAGTTGCAGGCGTCGTTGTTCCACAGGTGCAGGTTGTGGCTGGCGAACGGGCCGGTGACACCGCGCGCCGCGCTGGTCTGGGTATCCACCAGGGCGATGACCGCTTCGTCGGGGCCGGCCGTCAGCAGTTCGGCCGGGGGCTGGACGTTGGGAAGACGAGCGACGGGCTCATCCTGAGGGGCAGGGGCAGGAGCAGAAGAACTGTTGTCGTTACAGCCTGACAAAAGCGCGAGCAGTGAGGCTGTTACCAGCGCCACTTTGGTCTTTTTCATATCCATTTTTTTATAATTCCCGCTGTAGTTAGTCTCGATATCCGAGTACCCGGTCATTGCCGAGCGGTGTCATATTAATCAGCGGGAATTGCCGTAAATGTGAGCGGATGGGCAAAAAAAACCAATCCGCATCAACAAGATAACGTTTTCATAACGAAAACTCGATCGCGCTCACAGACCTGGCACCGCTTTCGGCCCATACCAGCGAGAAGAGGGGAGCGAGTGACGAAATCAATGTCCAATCAAATGGATAGAGGGGGCTGGGTGATGAAACGGATTGAGGAGCAGGCCAGGCGGCTGGACCAGGAGTATCAGGGCATTGCCCAGTTGTTCGATCAGTTCTGCCAGCAGGCCGGCGTGCTCGCCGAACGCTATCACTTCTTCAACTGGCCGGATTATGAAGAGAGCCCTCCCCTCGCCCGCGCCTTCACCCTGCTGGGGGAACCACGGGAGCTGCGGCTGCGCTGTCAACCCGGCGAGGGGGGGTCCCTGAACGGCCTCCTCCAGGTGTGTGGCGAGGAAGGCAAGGTTCACGCCAGCATGGGCTTTCATGCCGACGGCCACCTGCTGCTGGAGCCGGGCCGCCTGCTCGACGACCCGCCGGGACTGCTGCTGAGGCTGATGCTGGGCTCCCTCTGGCAGGATCAGGAGAGCGAGCCTCCCCGCTGACCCCCGCCAGGGGCGTCAGTCGGCAGACACTTCGATGGTCAGGTGCACCAGCTCCTCGTGGATGGCGAGGCGCTCGCGGATCGCCTGTGCCGGGACCGGGGTCGCCATCTGCAACGACATCGCGGCGGCATACTGCATCTGCCCCACCCGCCAGACGTGCAGATCGCGGATCTCGGCGCCAGGCAGCTCGGCGATCACCTCACGGATCTCGTCCACCAGGGGCGCATCCATCTCCGCATCCAGCAAGACGCGCCCGGTATCACGCAGCAGCCCCCTGGCCCACACCGCCACCAGCACGGCCCCGGCGATGCCCATCAGGGGATCCAGCCAGTCCGCCCCCCACAACATGCCTCCCACCAGCGCCAGAATCGCCAGCACCGAGGTGGCCGCGTCCGCCAGCACGTGGAGGTAGGCGGCGCGCAGGTTGAGATCCTGATGGCCGTGGTGGTGATCGTGCGAGTGGTCGTGATGACCGTGATGGTGGTCGTGACCATGGTGATGGCCGTGATCGTCCCTGAGCAGCCAGGCACAGGCCAGATTCACCAGCAGGCCCAGCAGGGCAATGCCGATCGCCTGCTGATAATGGATGGGGCTGGGGTCCAGCAACCTGGCCACCGACTCGAACAGCATCAACCCCGCCACCCCCACCAGCAGCAGGGCGCTGCTGAAGCCCCCCAGCACCTCTATCTTCCAGGTACCGAAGCTGAACCTGTGATCCCGCGCAAAGTGGCGGGCAGCGCGATAGGCCAGCACCGAGAGGCCGAGGGCCAGGGCATGGGAGCTCATGTGCCAGCCGTCGGCCAGCAGCGCCATGGAGTTGTAGAACCAGCCGCCACCGATCTCCGCCACCATCATGACGATAGTGAGCAGCACGGCCCAGCGGGTCTTCTGTTCGGCCAGGGGATTCCCTTCGTGGACGACGGGGTGGTGGCAGTGGGATGAGGCGAGGGATGGCATGGATTTCTCCTGAAAACGAGGATGCTATATACTATACCCCAGTATAGTTTTATTGATCGAGAGGATCCTGGATGTCACACACGGTTCACGACAAGAAGAAGCTGCTGGCACGGGTCAGGCGCATCAAGGGGCAGACCGGCGCCCTGGAGAGCGCTCTGGAACAGGAAACAGACTGCGCCGCCATCCTGCAGCAGATTGCCGCCATCCGCGGCGCCGTCAACGGCCTGATGCTGGAGGTGCTGGAGGGACACATGCGCGAGCATCTTGGCGCCGAGGAGGCGACCCATGCCGAGCGGCTGGACGATCTGGATCAGGTGGTGAGGGTACTGCGTTCCTATCTGAAATAAGGTTCTTCGCGGGATCCTGGGAAAGTGGAAGTTGACAGACAGGGTGCTGGTAAACTGGTTGTCGCCAAACACACCACCACCATCACCCTGCTGTCGCCGTGCATCATATTGATATTACCTCCTTCTGGCCAGGTTATACCGTCATCGCCCAAGCGCTTTCTGCCAACCATCACACCCTGTTTACCCTTGAGCCTCGCGCCGACTTCTTGCCCCGTTGTCGCCGATGCCTGCAACCCACGCCATTGATCCACGACCAACGTATCCGCCGGGTGCGTGAGCGAGACCTATTTGACCGACAAGTCTGGTTACAACTGCCTGTTCGCCGCGTCGACTGTCTGCGCTGTGGTCGCGTCAGTGAACATATCGACTGGCTCCCCTCTGGCTCCCGCCTCACCCGGCGCATGCAGTGCTGGATTGAAGCGCTCGTTCAGTACCTCCCCATCCGCCATGTCAGCCAGCTCACCGGGGTCGGTTGGCACACCATCAAGGAGATCGACAAGCGCCGTTTGCAGACTAGTGTGGGCACCATCGAACTTGGGGAGGTGCGGCGGCTGGTGATGGATGAGTTTGCCCTGCACAAGGGACACCGCTATGCCACCGTGATCATGGATGCCGAGCGAACCCGCGTCCTGTGGGTGGGGCACGGCAACAGTCGGGCCGCTATCCGTCCCTTCTTCGAGCAGCTCGGCGAGCGATGCCAGCAGATTGAGGCGGTGGCGATGGACATGAACACGGCGTTCGACCTGGAGGTGAAGCAACACTGCCCGCAGGCGGAGGTGGTCTACGACCTGTTCCA
>NZ_JBFOCK010000058.1:0-29174 GCF_040907765.1 Aeromonas sp. s9 | reverse complement strand
GCGCTACGGGCGGGAAGTGAATGTGCCACGTTGCTTGCATGAGGCGCTGGGGCGCCCCATGCAACACGTAATTGGGACATAGCCTTTTTTATTGGAGGTCAGTAGTGGCGCAACCACCAGCGGGCGGCCATGAGGGCGGTGAGGCTGCCAAGCAGGGCGCTTGCCAGCACATCCAGGGGCCAGTGCATGCCGATAAGGGTGCGCGAGAGGCCAATCCCGATGGCCCAGAGTGGCAGCAGCCAGGCCCCGGCGGGGGCCCGGGCCAGCCAGATCAGGCCGAAGAACTGGGCGAGGCTCATGGCGGCGATGCTGTGACCGGAGGGAAAGGCATAGTTGACCTCTGCCTGCCAGTGCTGGCCGAGCCAGGCGGGCAGCGCCAGCAACTGGGTCGCGGCGTGGACCTGTTCACTGCGAAGGGCCTGGCTTCCTCCATAGAACTGGCGGATGGCGGGGATCAGCTCCTGGCTCTCCAGCCAGATGAGGTAGGGCCTGGGCTCCTCGGTCAGCAGCTTGATGAGGCTCTTGATGACCCAGTCGCTCGCCAGCACGGCAAAGAGGGCGCCAGCCAGCGCCAATAAGGCGCGACCGTCCAGCGTCAGCTTGTGTCTTGTGAGCAGCAGCAGGGCGGCAATGGTGAAGACCAGCCCCGGCAAGTCCACCATGCGGGTGAGGGCGTAGGGCCACCATAGCCAGCCCGATTGCAGGGCCTGGGTCATGAACGGCTGCCAGGGCAGGCAGACGAGCAGCAGCAGGGGAAGGAGCAGGAGGGCATTGAAATGAAGCACCTTGCGGCGTGGCAACGAAGAGGAGTGAGTCGGCATCAAGGGGTCCGGTTCGGTGGCGCGAGCGGCTAAAAAGAGGCGTCATTGTGCCAGTCAGGTTGCTCTGGTCAAGGCGAAGGGGGCGAGGGCAACAGGCTGTTACATATGATGCTGCCGGGCATCGTGCCCGCACCTGAGGCCGGAAGGCGATGGCCGCAGAGCGGTCTGCCAACAAGCCTCTGAAAATCCGTCGCGTTTGGGCTAGAATGGCGCGCCTGTGGCCCTTGTGGACGAGATGCGTGCCGATGAAGATCGTCGTTGATGAAAATATGCCCCATGCGGTGGAGCTGTTTGCGGAATTTGGTGAAGTGGTTCCCCTGCCGGGACGAGAAATAAAGGCCGCGGATCTGCAAGAGGCGGATGTGCTGCTGGTGCGCTCCGTGACCCGGGTCAACGAAGCGCTCCTGGCGAGTTGCCCCAGGCTGGGGTTTGTCGGCACGGCCACCATCGGTACGGATCACATCGATCAGGGGCTGCTGGCGGCGCGGGGCATCCCCTTCTTCAGCGCCCCCGGCTGCAACAAGGTGTCGGTGGGGGACTACGTGCTCTCCGCCCTGCTGGTTCTGGCGGAACGCCATGAGCTGACCTTGAGCGAGATGAGCCTCGCCGTCATCGGCGCCGGCAACACCGGCGAGAGCGTGGCCGGCAAGGCCGAGGCGCTCGGGATGAAGGTGCTGCGCTGCGACCCGCCTCTGGCCCGCAGCGGCGCCGCTGGCGACTTCGTGGATTACCGTACTGCCCTGGATGCCGACATCGTCAGCTTCCATGTCCCCTATCTTCGTGAAGGGGATGAGGCCACCTTCCACCTGCTGGGAGCCGAGGAGATCGCCGAGCGTCCGGCCGGGCAGATCCTCATCAACGCCTCCCGCGGCGAGGTGTGGGACAACCGGGCCCTGCTTGTCCGCCAGCAGGGACCCCATCCCCTGCGACTGGTGATGGACGTGTGGGAAGGAGAGCCGGAGCCCCTCAATGAACTGGTGCCCCATACCGAGCTGGCCACCCCGCACATCGCCGGTTACAGCCTGGAAGGCAAGGCCCGTGGCACCTGGATGCTCTATGAGGCGCTGTGCCGGCAACTGGGGCGCACCCCGCGCCAGGATCTGCAATCCCTGCTGCCTGCCCCAGAGGTGCGCGAGCTGACGCCGGGGCAGCCGGCGGATCAGGCGCTCATCAAGCAGCTTGTCCACCTTGTTTATGACGTGCGCCGGGACGACGCCCGTTTTCGCAACCGGATCGGGCTGCCCGGCAGCTTCGATGAGCAGCGCAAGCGCTACCCCGAGCGGCGCGAACTTGGCGCCCTGCAACTGAAAGGGCCCTTCGCCGACGACAGATTGGCCCGACTGGGCTTTGCCGTCTCGGAGCAATAAACCCGATTTCAACAAGGGGAAGGGCTTGCCCAGGCGGCGCTTCCCCCCGGCCCGGCATCATGGCGGGCCTGTCATCAAACCGATACGCGTGCCAGCCGGGGCCCTCATGCCCGGCCCCGATGGGCCGCATCACAGGAGAACAGATCAGTGAATCAGCAATTCAACGTAGCGGTATTGGGTGCCAGCGGCGCCGTGGGTCAGGCCATGATCGAGATCCTGGAGGAGCGCGCCTTCCCGGTAGCGACCCTCTATCCGCTCGCCTCCAGTCGCAGCGCTGGGGACACGGTGCGCTTTGGCGGCAAGAACGTCGACATCCTTGATGTGGAGGCCTTTGACTGGAGCCAGGTGGAGATCGCACTCTTCTCCGCCGGTGCCGAGGTCTCGGCCAAATGGGCGCCCATCGCCGCCGAGCACGGCTGTATCGTCATCGACAACACCTCCTGCTTCCGCTACGACGAGGACATTCCCCTGGTCATTCCGGAAGTGAACCCGGACGCGCTGGCCGATTTTCGCAACCGCAACATCATCGCCAACCCCAACTGCTCTACCATCCAGATGCTGGTGGCGCTCAAGCCCCTGCACGACGAGGTGGGCATCAGTCGCATCAACGTGGCGACCTACCAATCCGTCTCCGGCTCCGGCAAGGAAGGGGTGAGCGAGCTGGCGGGCCAGACCGCCCACCTGCTCAACGGCCGTCCGGTGGAGCCGACCCTCTATCCGCAGCAGATCGCCTTCAACCTGATCCCGCAGATCGATGCCTTCACCGACAACGGCTACACCCGGGAAGAGATGAAGATGGTGTGGGAGACCCAGAAGATCCTGGGGGATGCCAGCATCGCCGTGAACCCCACCTGCGTGCGGGTACCGGTCTTCTACGGTCACGCCGAGGCGGTTCATGTGGAGCTGCACCAGCCGCTGGACGCCGAGCAGGTCAAGGAGCTGTTGCGCAATGCCCCGGGCGTCACCCTGTTTGATGATGAAGGGGACTACCCGACCCCGGTGCGCGATGCCACCGGCCAGGATGATGTGATGGTCGGGCGGGTGCGCCAGGATATTTCTCATCCGAGTGGTATCAATATGTGGATCGTGGCCGATAACGTTCGTAAGGGCGCGGCGACCAACAGCGTGCAGATTGCCGAACTGCTGGTACGCGACTACCTCTGAGGCCGGATGTCGGCCCCGGGCGGGGAGGGAACCCCGCCTTGATGTGGGCGCCCTGGCCCCGGTATGTGACCGGGAACCCACTCTCCGGTTTTTGGAATACCGTGTGATATCGGTGGACTAGGTTTTTTTCTACACTCTGGTTCGCGTCTGGGGCTGCTTTCTGGTCGCCGCCGGGCGCGAAATATGTCGGATCGCTGGCTTGAGACCGGCGCCTGATTTATATTGAGCCGATTGTTTTGGGGTAACTATCCAGATTTTTCAATGTGATAGGGCCGTCATACGAAGGAACGAATATGGGACATTCCCGCATAACGCTGGCAACGCTACTCGCATTGGGGCTTCTGGGCACGGTTCAGGCCGAAGAGGGGGCGCGAGAACCCTTCTTTGTCGAACTCAAGGGACCGGATGGCTCACCGCCCCCCGCGGTGCAACCAGAGCCCCGGGCCCAGCCCGTGGCGCCCGTCACCCCGCCCAGAGCCCAGCCCATCGTGCGTCAGGTGCCTGCTGCGTCGGCTGGCAGTTATGGTCCCGTGCGTCCCACCGATACCCTCTGGAGTCTGGCGAGCAAGCATCGCCCGTCCAACCGGGTAAGTGTCTACCAGACCATGGTGGCCATCTATGACAAGAACCCCCGAAGCTTCGCAGACGGCAACATCAACCATATTCTGGTGGGTTCCCACATCCTGCTGCCCACCGCCGCAGAGGCGGGGCGCATCACGGATGCCGAAGCACGCCGTCGCTTCAACAGCGACAACGCGAGCTGGAAGGGGCTGAGCCCCAAATACCTGGCCAACAAGCAATCCCACGTCGCCCAGCCGGTGGTGAGCAAGCCTGCTCCGGCCAAGCCGGCTGTGGTGGCCAAGAATACACCGCCCAAGGCGGCGCCGATCCCGGCGGCACCCAAGGCGACGGCTCCTGCCCCCGAGGTGAAGGAGACCGCCAAGGCGGCTGTCTCCACCCCCGTGGTGGTGAGCGCTGCTGCGAGCAGCGCCGCCAGCACGGCGCCGGCGCCCCTGCCCGCCACTGCGGTGGGCAAACCCTCTACCGAGATGGCGCTGGCCCTGGAAGATGCCAACGCCCAGCTCGGCCAGGTCACCGAGATGAACCACAGGCTCAAGCTGCGCCTGCAAGCCCTGACCGAAGAGGTGGAGACCCTCAAGGCCCAGTTGCAGGATCAGACCGCCCTGCAAAAAGAGGTGGCGGAACTCAAGGCCAATCCGACGCCTCCCGTGGTGGCGCCGGTGCCCAAACAGAGCTGGCTGATGGAGCTGCTCTCTTCGCCGCTCAATCTCGCCATGATCATCCTGCTGCCGGTGCTCCTGGTGCTTGCCCTGGTCACGCTCTGGCTGCGTGCTCGTGCCCGCCGCGAGCTGGAAGAGCAGGAGAAGAGCCTCTCCGAGTCGACCTCCATGGTCATGGGAGACGAGAACAGCGAGTTTGATCAGCTGATGACGGTGGGCATCGCGGATGACGAGCCCCTCCATGGCATGCCGGATCTCAACGAGCCGGAAGTGAGCAGGAAGCAAGATGGCGCCAGTGCTGCCGCCGATGTCATCTTCCGGGATGACGAGACGGCGCTCTCCGCTTTTGATGTGGAGCCTGCGGTGACGACGGCGAACCGGGATCCGGATCTGGTGCCCGAGCTGGATCTGGCCCACGAGGGGGACTTCGATCTGCCCGTGGTGCCGGAACTCGATCTCTCCGACGAGCCCAGCTCCTCTGCTCGTGGTCATGACGAGATCATGACCGAGGAGGAGCTGCAGGCCGCCCTGTTTGCCGAGCTGGACGCGGATCTGGAAGCGGATCTGGCCCAGGCCCAGAAGGAGAGCCGCAGCCAGCGTGACGAGACACTGGCCAACTTCGATCTGAGCGATCTAGAGACCGGGTTTGGCGAGCCGACCGACGATGAGCTTGCCACCAAGGCGCCGCACATCGACGAGACGGGGTTTGGCAAGGACGACGTGGACGACATGCTGGCCGAGCTCGGGCTGGAGCCCACCAAGCCGACGGCGTCCGAGTGGGATCCCAGCGAGCTGGCCCTGGCGGACTTCGAGGATGCCTTCGCCGAGGTGGAGTCCCATCAGGGGGAGGTGAAACCCCGCGAACAGGTGCAAGACAGCGACTTCGTTGAAATCGACAAGCTGCTGGCCGATGCCGATGCCAGCAGCACGGAGCAGGAACCCTATCAGGGCTTCTCTCTGGATGTGGGGCTGGACGGTTTCCCCGAGGTGCTGCCGGAGTCCAACGGCTTTGATGTGGATGCCGATGACGGCGGGGTGGGGGCCAAGCTGGATCTGGCCCGGGCCTACCTCGAGATCGACGACAAGGAGAGCGCCCGCGAGCTGCTGGAAGAGGCGGTGGCCCAGGGCAGCGAGCACCAGCGCAGCGAGGCGCAGAAGCTGCTCAAGCGCCTGGGCTAGGCAGGCCCTTGTCATCCATGCACCAGAGAGGGCAGCCCGCGGGCTGCCCTCTCTCTTTGGGGGCCCCGCACCGCGGCCTCGCCCGGTCTGGGACTTTTGAGCCCGAGCGCGTATAATCCGCCCCGTTTCTTTCACTGCATCCTTTCATCAGAAGACACCGTTACCCATGCGAATTGCCCTTGGTATTGAATATGACGGCAGCCGGTACTTCGGCTGGCAGCGCCAGCGCGAAGTGATCAGCGTCCAGGAGGAACTGGAAAAAGCCCTCAGCCGCATCGCCAACCACCCCGTCTCCATCCAGTGTGCCGGTCGCACCGATGCGGGGGTGCATGCCACCGGCCAGGTGATCCACTTCGATACCGAGTCGAACCGCGCAGAAGGCGCCTGGACCCTGGGGCTCAACTCCAACCTGCCCCCTGACATCGCCGTGCGCTGGGTCAGGGAGGTGGACGAGCATTTCCATGCCCGCTTCAGCGCCACCGCCCGTCGCTACCGTTACGTCATCTACAACCACAACTACCGCCCGGCCATCCTCGGCAGTGGCGTTAGTCACTACCACGAAACCATAGACGCGACGCTGATGCACCAGGCGGGCCAGAGCCTGCTGGGGGAGCACGACTTCAGCACCTTCCGGGCTGTCGCCTGTCAGTCCAACACCCCCTGGCGCAATGTGACCCACCTGTGTGTCAGCCGTTCCGGCCCCTACATCGTGCTCGACATCAAGGCCAACGCCTTCCTGCATCACATGGTGCGCAACATCACCGGCTCCCTGCTGCTGGTGGGGCAGGGGCTTCAACCGGTGGAGTGGATTGCCGAGGTGCTGGCGGCGAAGGATCGCAACCTGGCGGGCCCGACCGCCAAGGCGGGCGGTCTCTATCTGGTGGATGTGGATTACCCGGCCGAATTCGGGTTGCCCCGGCCGCCCCTCGGCCCGCTGTGGCTGCCGGACTCGGCACCGGGTACGACCAGTTTTTAGTAACTGGGCCCGAAAATTTGTGGTTTAATGATCCGTCGTTTATTGCCATCGAGCCGTTAAGTCATTGAACAATCAAGGCTCGATGTGTTTTGTCAGGCACAAATGCATTAAGGAATTCCATGAGCTGGCTTGAGAAGATCCTTCCCAAGAGCAAGATCACCACACCGCGTCGTCACAACATTCCGGAAGGGGTGTGGACCAAGTGTACTGCTTGCGAACAGGTGCTCTACCGGGCAGAGCTGGAGCGCAATCTCGAAGTGTGCCCCAAGTGTGACCATCATATGCGCATCAGCGCACGTGCCCGTCTCGAGAGCTTCCTCGACGCCGAGGGACGCAGCGAAGTCGCGGCCGAGCTGGAGCCGCAAGACATCCTGAAATTCAAGGATTCCAAGCGCTACAAGGATCGTTTGTCTGCCGCCCAGAAAGAGACGGGCGAGAAGGATGCGCTGGTGGTGATGAAGGGGACCCTCAAGGGGGTACCGGTCGTCGCCTGTTCATTCGAGTTCTCCTTCATCGGGGGCTCCATGTCCTCCGTGGTCGGTGCCCGCTTCGTGCGCGCCGTCGAGGAGAGCATCAAGGAGGGCCGCGGTCTGGTCTGCTTCTCCACCTCCGGTGGTGCGCGGATGCAGGAAGCCCTGTTCTCCCTGATGCAGATGGCCAAGACCAGTGCGGCCCTAGATCGCCTCACCAAGGCGGGCCTGCCCTTCATCTCCGTGCTGACCGACCCCACCATGGGTGGCGTCTCCGCGAGTCTGGCCATGCTGGGTGACATCAACGTAGGCGAACCCAAGGCGCTGATCGGCTTTGCCGGCCCCCGCGTCATTGAGCAGACCGTGCGCGAGAAACTGCCGGAAGGCTTCCAGCGCTCCGAGTTCCTGCTGGAGAAGGGTGCCATCGATCTCATCATCGACAGGCGCGAAATGCGCAACCGTCTGGCCGGTCTGCTGGCCAAGCTGATGAACACTCAGGTCATCGAAGACTGAAGATGAGTTCACACATGCAACAATCCCAAAGCCGGTCGCTGGTCGACTGGCTTTCTTATTTGGAGCAGATCCACCCGGCCAACATCGACATGGGGTTGGAGCGGGTCGGCACGGTTGCCCGCCGCATGGGCCTCACCGAACTGCCGTTCAAGGTGATCACGGTGGCGGGCACCAACGGCAAGGGCTCCTCTTGCGCCATGGCGGCCAGCATCCTGATGGCCGCCGGCTACCGGGTCGGTGTCTACTCCTCCCCCCATCTGCTGCGCTTTACCGAGCGGGTGCGCGTCAATGGCCAGGAGCTGGACGATGGCGATCACTGCGCGGCCTTTACCGAGGTGGAAGCCGCCCGGGGCGACATCGCCCTCACCTTCTTCGAGTTCGCCACCCTGGCGGGTCTGTGGCTGTTTCGCCGCGCCGCGCCCGATGTGCTCTTGCTGGAAGTGGGGCTGGGGGGGCGGCTCGATGCCACCAATGTGGTGGAGTCCGACGTCGCCCTGATCACCTCCATTGCCCTGGATCACTGCGACTGGCTCGGGGATACCCGGGAGGCGGTGGCGGTGGAGAAGGCTGGCGTCTATCGCAAAGGTAAACCCGCCATCAGTGGGGAGCCCAATCCGCCGTCGACCATTGCAAGCGAAGCGGCGCGCCTCGGCGCCTGCCTGCGTCAGGTCGGCATCGATTTTCGTGGTGACGAGCATGAAGGTGACTGGGATTATCACGGCCTGCACCACTGGTCGGGATTGCCCAAACCGGCCCTGCCGCTGATGAATGCGGTCACCGTGCTGGCGGCGCTGGAGTCCCTCGGTCTGCCATTGGCAGAGTCCGCCATCCGCGACGGCCTGGCCAATGCCCGCCTGGCTGGCCGGATGCAGCAGTTGCAAACCTCGCCGCTGGTCATCGTCGACGTGGCCCACAATCCCCACTCTGCCGCCTATCTCGCCAGCCAGCTGCGTCAGCGCCCCGGCAAGGGCAAGCGCCGCGCCGTGGTTGGCATGCTCAAGGACAAGGACATTGCGGGGTCGCTGGCCGAGCTTGACGGTCTGATTGACGAGTGGTTCCTGGCAAGCCTCCACGGCCCGCGCGCGGCCACGGCCGACCAGTTGGCGACGGCCCTTGGCAGCGGCCGGGGCGCGGCGCTCACCTTTGCCAGCGTGGGGGATGCCTACGGCGCCGCCTTGGCCGCATCGAGTCCTGACGATATGGTCATTGTGTTCGGCTCGTTTTACACTGTCGCCGACGTACTGGCTCTGGGCTCGGTCTGAGCCGTTCGCTCCCCTGGCTCCGTCAACGTGACGACGGGCCGGGTTTTGCACTGGATAATCCCCTTTCAGGCCAAGTGGGTGGCGAGGGACCCGGCTTCGCCAGCCGGCGTGAGGGGAGGCGTTCTTTGCGAAGTGTGCAAGATTGCAATGGATCCTAAGTAACATGGGTGGAAATTAACTTGGCTTCGAAGTTTCAAAACAGATTGGTGGGGACCGTCATCTTGGTCGCCTTGGTGGTCATCTTTCTGCCGGACCTGATGGACGGCAACAAGCTGGAGCAAAAGGACGAGGACTTCGCCAAGATCCCCCTGCGTCCGGAGCTCGAGCCCGCCAAGCCTGCGCTTCAGGTCTCGGCGGCGAGCACCCTGCCGGCCGAGCATCTGGCGAGTCAGCAGCAGGCCTCTGCCGCGACCCAGTGGCAGGTAGAGGAGATTGGCGATACCGTGACCCTGGCCAATCAGGGGGGAGCCAATCCAGCGGGAGCCAGCCAGGCTCCCATCACCCAGCAGCAGTCGGTACAGGCCGTGGCGCAACCCAAGCCCCAGCCCAAACCCGAGCCCAAGCCGGAAGTGATCGCCAAGAAACCGGTGGAGCAACCCAAACCCAAGCCTGTGCCAACCAAGCCGGTAGAGGTGCAAAAACCGGTGGAGGCCAAGCCGCAGGCGGGCCAGATCAAGACCATGGATGATCTCATCGCGAGCAAGATGGCCCAGCCGACTACGGCACCGGCGGCAGCAGCTCCGGCTCAGGGGAGCTGGATCCTGCAGCTCGGCGCCTTCAAGAATGCAGACAGCGTCAATGCCCTGGTGAGCAAGCTGAGGGCGGCGGGTTACTCGGCCCAGACGTCGCCGAGAACTCCGGTGCAGGGGCAGATCAACCGGGTCTTCATCGGGCCGGATGTCTCCAAGGCCAAGTTGCAGGGCATGCAGAGCCGGATCAGCCAGATGACGGGCTTGAGCGGCTCCGTGGTGGCCTACAACCCCTGACAGGACGATGAAATGAAAAGACCGCGCCTCATGGCAACATGGGCGCGGTCTTTTTTTGTGTCCAACACGGGGGAGGCAGTGTGGCTATCGGGCTGCCGAGGAGGACTAGATGCACTTCACCGGCTTGGGGAGGCCTGCGATCTTGGTGGCCTGCTTGGCAGGGCCTTCCGGGAACAACTTGTAGAGGTAGCGGCTGTTGCCCTTCTCCGGGCCGTACTGCTTTTCCATCGCCTTGACCAGGGCGCGGATGGCGGGGGAGGTGTTGAACTCCAGATAGAAGGCCCGTACGAAACGCACTACTTCCCAGTGGGGATCCTCCAGCACAATCCCCTCTTTCTCGGCCAGCATCAGGGCCAGCGCCTCGCTCCATTGCTCGCTGTGGCGCAGATAGCCCTGGGCATCGGTCTCGATGAGTTGGCCGTTGAACTGCAAATGGTGTGGCTCGGACATGACGC
This sequence comes from Aeromonas sp. s9, assembly GCF_040907765.1. Classification (NCBI taxonomy): domain Bacteria; kingdom Pseudomonadati; phylum Pseudomonadota; class Gammaproteobacteria; order Aeromonadales; family Aeromonadaceae; genus Aeromonas; species Aeromonas sp. s9. The sequence goes on along the minus strand of NZ_JBFOCK010000058.1, from coordinate 18,740 downwards.
TTCCTCGAAAAGGCTATCTCAATGGGGCGGGCATGGTAGCGCCTTGCGTCCCGTCCGGCAACCGGGGCGGCGCTTGGCGCCTGCCTCGGGTGGGACTGGCCCGGCGGCTATGTCCGGCTAGGTTCGCCCCTGACCTGTCAGCAACTGGCCGTCGTTGGCCAGCACCAACAGCTCGTCTGCCAACTGGCTGATGAGGGAGAGCTGCTGGCTCAGCATCAGCTGCTCCTCGCTGCTCTCCGGAGCGATGGCCGGACAGGCTCCCGTGAGTGGCGTCGGCATCTGCCCCGCCAAGTGACCGGCGGCCTGCTCCAGGGTCTGGCTGATATGGCGGCTTATCTCCTCCAGCCCCTCGATGGGCTCGAGTTTGTCGCGATGGGCCCCGAGCGCCGAGATATAGGAGAGCAGGGCATGGTTGCGCCAGGTGAGGGTAAAGCAGAGATCCAGGAAGCGGCGGCGCTTGCTCGGCTCCACCAGCATGCTCTGCCAGGCCATGGCCAGCTCGCTGTCGGCGAGGTGGGCACACTTGCGGGCCACCCGGTAGTCCAGGGATTCATCCCGTTGGCGATGCAGGCTGGCGAGTACCGCCGAGAGGTACTTCGCATTGGCGGACAGGGAGTTGGCGATAAGGGTCGGCAACCGCTTGTATTGCCAGTCGGGCCAGAGCCAGGCCACCAGGGCGTAGGAGAGCAGGCAGCCGAGCAGGGTATCGAGCAAGCGGGGTCCGAGGATGGCGAAGCCGATGCCATCCAGCAGGTTGAACGCCATCAGCACGTAGAGGGTGATGAAGCAGACGGCGGCGCTGTAGTTGCTGCGCACCTGGGTGAAAAACAGGAAGGCGGCAAGCCCCATGATCCCCAGTTGCAGGTGCAGCTCGGGGAAGAACCAGAGCACGGGCACGCCGATGAGGATACCGGCGAAGGTGCCGAGCATCCGCTGCACCAGACGACGGCGGGTGGCGCTGTAGCTCGGCTGGCAGACGAACAATACGGTGAGCAGGATCCAGTACCCCTTGTCCAGGTGAAACGCCTGCAGAATGCCATAGCCCACTACCAGCCCGAGGGAGAGCCGCAGGGCATGGCGAAACACCATGGAGTTCGGGGTCAGGTGCTGCCTGAGCAATGCCAGCAAGGGTAGGGCGACCGGCCGTGCCAGGGGAGGCAGGCTGGTGGGCGGCGCGGCGGGGTTTTGCAGCTCTTCGGCGCTTTGCAGCAACTGGTTGATGCTGGCTAGGTTGCGACGCAGGAACTTCATCGGTGTCAGCAGGGTCTTGGGGTAGTGCTGCTTGAGGTGGGTGAACTCCAGCTGATCGCCGAGGGCCTCCAGGGTCCAGTGAATGCGTTTGTGGTGGGTGTAGGGCTTGTGCACCAGGATGGCGTAGCCAAGCTGCTGACAGGCGTCGGCAAGCTGTGACAGCACCTCCTGGAAGCCGTCGAGGACGATGCCCTGCTTGAGCTCCGCTTCCAGCTTGCTGTAGGGGTAGTGGCTGGAGGTGGCCCGCTCCTGGATCTCCAGGGCAAGCAGGTATAGGCGCAGCAGGCCCGCGAGCTCGGGGGCAACCCCGTGGCGGCCGGGGGCATGAAGACGGGCATTGAGCGCCGTCTTGGCCTGGTTCAGGGCATTGACCAGGTTGATGTTGAGCTGGGCCAGATTGTGGCGGATGGCCTGGGCGCCGTGTTCGTCGGCCGGGAAGAAGCGGGATTTCTCCTGCAAGTAGCGGGCGAGGGCGAAGTAGCTCTGGGCCAGTTGCTCGTGCAGGGTCTTGTAGGGCAGCAGCCAGAGCCAGACCAGGGACACCAGGCCGTACCAGAGGGCCCCGGCGCACAGGGCCAGCGGCTGATAGAAGAGATCCGGCGCCTTGGCGGCCCCCAGCATGGTGTAGATGGCAATCAGCAGGGAACCAAAGCTGATGGTGGCGTAGCGTTGGCCGAGGGCACCCACCATGACGAAGATAAAGGTGGAGCCCGCGAGCCCGATGGCAAAGAGCCAGGGAGTGGGGAAGAGATACTGCACGCACAATGAGGCGAACAGGAAGCAGAGCAGGGTCATGGCGAGGTTCTTGACCCTGCCCCAGAGGCTGTCGTCGGTCTCGGCGATGGCGCCGGCCACCACCCCGAGGGAGAGCAGCACGGTGAGCTGGATGTCACCGGTAGCCAGCGCGAAGGCGAGCAGCCCCGCGATGGCGAGCAGGACCTTGAGGGCGAAATAGATGTGGCTGTCTGTCAGCAGCCGGCGCAGCAGGCCGGAGAAATCCATCGGCATGCTAGGCACCACCCTTGAACGAGGTGAAATCGATGTGGCTGTCGGTCAGCAGACGGCGCAATAAACCTGAGAAGTCCATGGGCATGGGATGAAGGCAACCCTTGAGCGAAACGAAAGCGACAGCATAACCCGTCGATAACGAAACGGCCCTGATTTGGATCAGGGCCACTTCGCTTCATATCCTTGATTTGCAACTTATCCTGACAGAAATGGGCGCCAATAAAAACCCCGCCGAAGCGGGGTCTTGTGCATCTTATGCATCCATCAGTTGCGGTTGCCGCCAAGCAGGCTCAGCAGGCTCAGGAAGATGTTGTAGATGGAGACATACAGGGTGACGGTGGCAGAGATGTAGTTGGTCTCGCCGCCGCGCACGATCTGCTGGGTGGTCAGCAGGATGGCGCCGGAGGAGAAGAGCATGAACATGGCGGACAGGGCCAGGCTCAGGGCGCTCATCTGCAGGAAGATGTTGGCGACCATGGCTACCAGCAGTACCCAGAACCCGACGAACAGCATGCCGCCGAGGAAGGAAAGATCCCGCTTGGTGGTCAGGGCATAGGCAGACAGGCCGAAGAAGGTGAGCGCAGTGCCGCCCAGCGCCGTCATCACGATCTCGCCGCCGCCGTTGTTCATGTACATGTTGATGATGGGGCCGAGGCTATAGCCCAGCAGGCCGGTCAGGGCGAAGGTGAACACCAGCCCCATGCCGTTGTCACGGTTCTTTTCGGTCAGGAACATCAGGCCGTAGACACCGATGAGGAACACGGCCCAGTGCAGGGGCGGCATGTTCATGACGGTTGCTACCCCGGCTACCACGGCTGAGAAGCCAAGAGTGAGGGAGAGCAGCATGTAGGTGTTGCGCAGCACCTTGTTGGTGTCGCGCACGGCACCCTGGGTGCCAGTGTAGATAGAACGGGTATCCATCTTGATGTCCTCTTGATTTCCGGGGTGAAGCGACGAGTTGTGCTTCGTTAACGCATTGTATGCACTGAATGTGTGGATGACGAGCGCTGATTTCAAGCGCCACCCCACCTGCGTGGTGCCTACTATCCCAGAGCAAAGATGTATTGCGCATGAACAAGGAGGCTCAAGGCGTTGCAGAGGGCGCCTGCTCCTGCTCTTTACCCTGTCTGGCGATCCGCGTCGGCGAGAAGCCGAACTGCTTTCTAAACGCCGTGATGAAATTGGCCACATGGTCATAGCCGGCGTGGGCGGCGGCCCCTTGCAGAGAGAGGCTGCGGGCCTCCAGCCTGGCCCGCGCTTCTTGCAGCTTTCGCTGGCGAAGGTAGCGCTGCAGGCTCATGCCCAGCTCTTTTTTTGCGGCCCGCTGCAAGGTGGAGACGCTCATGCCGAGGGTGGCCGCGATCTCGGTCAGGGTCATCTCGTCCACTTTTTCATCCCTGAGCAGCATCTTGAGGCGCGTTGGTTGCTCGTTCTGGCGCTGGCAACAGGGGGAGGCGGCCTGCTGGAGGTGGGTCATCAGGCTCTCCCAGACACTGAGAGCAAAGGCCTTGCGCATCAGCATCTCGGAGGCGTTCTGGCTGCTGGTGAGATTGAGCGCTTCCGCAATCTGTCCAAGGGCTGCGGGCAGGGTCCAGTCGACGCGGCTCAGATGGCGGCTGAAGGTCTGTGCGAAAGCCTTGCGATGCGCCTGTGCCAGATTGTGGGCGAGCCAGGTGTGGTCCAGGGAGAGGACGATGCTGCGGCTGCGCACCTGGGCTTTGGCCGCCCCCTGCACGATGTCGGGCTCGGTATAGAGGATGGCGGTTGCCACTATGGGGTCGGACTCGTGGAAGCGACACCCCTTGAGCCTGTGAGTGGCGCCATAGGTCATCAGGGCCCGGCTCTCGAGGGGAATGGCGATGATAAACTGCGGCGGCAACTCCCGCTCGGTGGCGAAGTCTGCCTTGTGAACGATGTCCTTGTTGTGAAAGCGAAGACCCTCCTGGATCACCAGGTTCTCCACCCTGCCGGTGAAGCGCCCCCGTTGGCGTGCGCTGGTGTCCCTTGCCACTGTGTCAGTCATGTGCAATTTGACCATGTCGAAGAGTGAAATGACCACACCGCAAAACTGCGGCGGAAGATGGAGTGATATATTAGCCCCCGGAAAATTAAATGAAAATGATTATCATCTCCATCTTGGGATCACTCTTACTATGGTTGTCTTGAAGGATAAAGCGCGAAGCCCGCTGGCTCTGGCCATCTCTGCCGCTCTGGCCGTCACCTTTGCCGCCCCGGCAGGGGCACACACACCGGACATCAAGCCGGACGAAACCCTGGTCGTCTATGGCAATCCACTCTACGGGATGTCGCCGTCGGAGGAGACGGGAGGCTATGGGGTCGACTCGGCCACCGTCGGCACCAAGACGCCGGCGGCCCTCAAAGACATCCCCCAGTCGATCACCGTGTTGACCAACGACTACATCGAGGAGCGTAACTTCGTGGCGGTGGACGATCTGGCCAAGTTCACGCCGGGTCTGCGCACCCTGGTCAACGACAGCGGTCGCTCCTCCATCTTCTCCCGTGGCTATGAATACGACGAAGTGAACCTCAACGGCCTGCCATCGCCCATGCAGAGCAAGTACGGCACCCTGCCATCGCTGGCGGCGGTGGATCGGGTGGAGATCATGCGGGGCCCCTCCGGCCTCTTCAACAGCACCAGCGAGCTGGGGGGCGTGATCAACATGGTGCTCAAGCGTCCGACCGACGCCTTCAAGGGCTCGGTCACGGCGCGCTATGGCAGCTGGGACAGGCATTACCTGGAGGCGGACATGGGGGGCGCACTCAACGACGAGGGTTCCCTGCGCGGCCGCGTCGTGGTGGCCAACGCCGACATCAAGAACCAGGTGGACTACAACAACAACGACAACGGTACCTACTACGGCACCCTGGAGTTCGATCTCTCGGATCGCACCCGCCTCTCCGTCTACGCCCTGCACCAGACCAAGGACATCCTGCCCACCAACGGCCTGCCGGCGTACAAGGACGGTTCCCTGCTCGACATCGGCCGCAGCACCTACCTGGGGTCGGCTGAAGACTTCTTCGACGCCGACACCACGGATGTGGGGGCCTCGCTGCAATACGCCTTTGCCAACGGCGGGGTGGGTCAGGTCTCGGCCCGCTACATGGATCACGACATGCGGCTGGAGCAGACCTTCACCAACGGCCCCGTGGACGCGGCGGGCAACACCGGGCTGATGTTCAACGGCCAGGGGAACCAGCAGAAGAACATGGCCTTCGATGCCAACTACAGCCAGATGTTCGATCTGTTGGGGCACAAGAGCGAGTTTGTGCTGGGCTCCGACTACAAGCGCTACGAGTCGGACATCCAGACCTACACCAACCGCAACCTCGGCAAGATCAATGTGTTCGATTTCGACCCGACCCGGGTCGCCAAGCCGGACTACAGCTACACCAAGAATGACCATGAGGAGCAGTCGGAGCTCGGTCTGTATGGCAAGGTGACCTGGCGGCTGATGGAGCCGCTGGCGGTGATCACCGGGGCCCGCGTCTCCTGGTACGATCTGGATGCCGTCAGCACGACCCTGAGTTCCGGAGCCCAGAGTGGCGAGTCCAGTGCGTTCAACGGCAAGCTCACCCCCTACGCGGGGGCCGTCTATGACCTGAGCGACGCACACGCCTGGTATGCCAGCTACTCCAAGGTGTTCAAGCCCCAGACCAGCCAGGACGAGAGCGGCAACCTGCTCAAGCCCCGGGAGGGCAGCCAGTGGGAAACCGGCATCAAGTCCTCGCTGCGTGACGGCCTGCTCAACACCCGGGCGACCCTCTTCCTGATGAAGGACGACAACATCGCGGCCCAGGCCTACGACGATCAGGGCATTGCCATCACCAACACCTACTGGGCTACCGGCAAGGTGGAGACGCAAGGGGTGGAGCTGGAGGCGAGCGGCTATCTCAGCCAGAACTGGATGGTGATGGCCGGTTATACCTTCACCGACATCGAGGAGAAGGCCGGGGATCACAACCCGAAATTCGACACCATCCCCCGTCACGCCCTCTCACTCTGGACCGACTACCACCTGGCCGACTGGGTGCAGGGGCTGCACCTCGGGGCAGGAATGACGGTGGTGAGCGACTACGGCTTCAACCAGAAGGGGGTCGAGACCCATCAGGGGGGCTATGCCCTGTTCGATGCGGCGGTGCGTTACGAGATCAACGACAGAATGCAGGCGACCCTGAACCTCTACAACCTGCTCGACCGGGAGTACTTCTACCGGGTCGGCTCCACCAGCACCTTCAACATGTACGGCGAGCCGGCGAACCTGATGGCAGGCTTCACCTACAAGCTGTAACGACCGACGACAGCAGGGCCTGCGGGCCCTGCTGTCGTCTCTATGCGCCGCCCTACGGGGGATCCCCAAGGCTGGCGACACAATCCTGGTTCATCCAATGACAAGACTCATCATCCTGCTGCTCACCATGATCACACTCTCTTCTGCCCAGGCAGACATGCTCCACTACGCCCAGCGCTTCACCCACCATTCGGCCCTGCTGGGGGAGACGCGGCAATACAGCGTCTCCCTGCCCCAGGAATATGAACGCGAGCCCGGGGCTCGGTTCCCCGTGCTCTATCTGCTCGACGGGGAGAAGAGTCTGCTGGAGGTTGCCGGCATCACCCGGGCCCTGCGGGCCGGGCTCAATCCGGCTATCCCCCCCCTCATCATCGTCGCGGTCCACAACACCGACCGGATGCGGGATTACACCCCGAGCCACACCATGACCTTGCCAAATGGGGCACCGGCGGGGCCCGGCTATGCCGTGACGGGGGGCGGGCACCGGTTCCTGCGCTATCTGAGTGAGGAGCTGCGCCCCCTCATCGAGGAGAGGTTTCGGACCCGGGCGCCAGCCCTGCTGGTGGGCCACTCCCTCGGCGGGCTGCTGGCACTCGATGCACAGGCGCAAGATAGCGGCCAGTTCCAGGGAGTGATCGCCATCGACGCCAGCCTCTGGTTCGATTACCCCCGCAATTACGAGCGCATCGCGTCGGAGTTGACCGGGCCGCTCAGGCACGCCTCCTCGCTGTTCATGGCGGTGGCCAACAACCCCTTCACCCCGGGATTCGGGCGCTCGGCGTTTCACCGGGATCGCCTGCAGCAGTTTGCGCGGCGGGTAGTGGGGGCACCTGGCGCAAACCTGCACGTCACCAGTCGCTACTTCGAGGAGGAGGATCATCACAGCGTCTACCACCTCGCCGTCTATCAGGGACTCCAGTGGCTGTTTCAGGGCTACCGGCTGGATCTGGCGCCCGGGCACTTCAGCCGACAGGGGGTGATCGCCCGCTTTGATGCCCTGAACCGCCACCTCGGCAGCGCACTGCGCCCGGAGCTGGGGAGTCTGCGGGACATCAGGGAGAAGGCCGTGCGCTGGCCGCAGATGGCGATCCCCGTGGACGAGGCCGATGCCCTGCTGGCCCACTACTACGGGTCGAAGCCGTGAAAAGCCGATATTTTTGCCTGTGTCTGGAATCGTCACAACGGCGCCGGAGACGGGTGTCGGTCCGGCGCCATCCCTGGGTAGACTGCCGAAACGAGGGGCGCCGGGTCGGTGCCCTGACAGAGGCAGGGAGTGAGCGATGGCGGTTGCAGGAAAGAGGGGAGGCATGCTGGCCCTGTGGTGCAGTGCACTCCTGATGTCGGGGTGCAGTGGGTTTGCGCCTGCGCCCATTCCCGTCACCTATCTGAGTCAGGATCCACCCCCAGGCAGGCTGCCCCTTGGGGAGACCGCCTATGTGGATGACGGTCGCTGCCCACCAGGGCAGGTCAAGCGGCTCATCGGCGGGGACGCGAAGCACAATGTGCCAAGAAAGGTGGAGTGTGTGGCAAGACCGCAATGATGATGTGATTTTCACAGCCTGAAACATCCAAAAAAGAGCCCTGAGGCAGTCGCCTTGTGGCTCTTTTCGTCTGGCTGGCCTGGTCGGTGTGATGCCGCAGCGGGCTAGAAGGCATCTCCAGGGACCCGCACCCAGCCTTCCATCAGGATGCGGGCGGAGCGGGACATCACCGCCTTGGTGACCGTCCACTGTCCCGCTACCTGCTCTGCCTGGGCTCCGACTCTCAGGGTGCCGGAGGGGTGACCAAAGCGCACCGCTTCGCGCTCGCCGCCCCCGGCGGCCAGATTGACGAGGGTGCCGGGAATGGCCGCCGCCGTGCCGATGGCCACGGCGCAGGTGCCCATCATGGCGTGGTGCAGCTTGCCCATGGAGAGGGCCCGCACCAGCAGATCGATCTCGCCGGCAATAATCTCCTTGCCGCTGGCGGTGCGGTAATCCTTGGCGGGTGCGACGAAGGCAATTTTCGGGGTGTGCTGGCGAGTGGCCGCCTCTTCGGGGCGCTTGATGAGCCCCATGCGCAGGGCACCGGCAACCCGGATCGCCTCGAAACGGGCGAGCGCTTGCGGGTCTGTGTTGATCGCCTCGCGCAGCTCGGTGCCCTCATAACCGATCTCCTCGGCGTTGACGAACACCGTGGGGATGCCGGCGCTGATCAGGGTGGCTTTCAGTACGCCGCTCTTTACAACAGACGCGGGTACCTCCAGATCGTCCACCAGATTGCCGGTGGGGAAGAGGGCGCCGCCGTCTTCACCCTCGTCGGACGGGTCGAGAAACTCCAGCACGATCTCGGCGGCGGGGAAGGTCACCCCGTCCAGCTCGAAATCGCCTGTCTCCTGCACCTGGCCGTTCGTCACCGGCACGTGGGCGAGGATGGTCTTGCCGATATTGGCCTGCCAGATCCGCACCTCGCAGGTGCCGTGCTCCGGGATGCGGGACGGGTCCACCAGGCCGGCGTGGATGGCGAAGGCCCCGGCGCCGGTGGAGAGGTTGCCGCAGTTGCCGCTCCAGTCCACGAATGCCTTGTCGATGGCGACCTGGCCGTAGAGGTAGTCCACATCGTGATCGGGTTGCTGGCTTTTGGAGAGGATCACGCACTTGGCTGTGGAGGAGGTGGCCCCCCCCATGCCGTCCATGTGGGCGCCGTAGGGGTCGGGGCTGCCGATGACCCGCAGGAAGAAGGCATCCCGTGCCGGGCCCGGCTGCAGGCAGCGCTCGGGCAGGTCAGATAAGCGAAAGAAGACCCCCTTGCTGGTGCCGCCGCGAAGGTAGGTGGCCGGGATTTTTACTTGTGGTATGTGGGCCATAGAGAGTGTCCTGAAAAGAGTCATAGATCCTGCTCCCTCTGGGAGAAGGTGCCCGAAGGGCGGATGAGGGGGATTTCCCCTCACCCCAACCCTCTCCCAAAGGGAGAGGGTGCCTTATGCCTTCCCCTTTTTCAAAGGGGCGGAGCGGGGTTGCGATTTAGCTTGCGGCCTTTTGCGCGGTCGACGCCAGGAAGTCCTGGGCGAAGCGTTGCAGCACGCCGCCCGCCTCATAGACCGAGACCTCCTCGGCGGTGTCGAGGCGGCAGGTCATGGGCACCTGGATCACTTCGCCGCTGCGACGGCGGATCACCAGAGTGAGATCGGTGCGCGGCTGGCGTGCTCCCACCACGTCATAGGTCTCGGTGCCATCGAGGCCCAGCGTGAGGCGGGTGGTGCCCGGTTTGAACTCGAGCGGCAGCACCCCCATACCGATGAGGTTGGTGCGGTGAATGCGCTCGAAGCCTTCCGCCGCGATCACCTCCACCCCGGCAAGGCGCACCCCCTTGGCCGCCCAGTCACGGGACGAGCCCTGACCGTAGTCGGCACCGGCCACGATGATGAGGGGCTGCTTGCGTGCCATGTAGGTCTCGATGGCTTCCCACATCCGCATCACTTTGCCGTCCGGCTCGACGCGGGCGAGGGACCCCTTCTGCACCACGCCGTTCACCACCGCCATCTCGTTGACCAGCTGGGGGTTGGCGAAGGTGGCGCGCTGGGCGGTCAGATGATCGCCGCGGTGGGTGGCGTAGGAGTTGAAGTCCTCCTCCGGCAGGCCCATCTTCGCCAGATATTCCCCCGCCGCGCTGCCGGGCAGAATGGCGTTGGAAGGGGAGAGGTGGTCTGTGGTGATGTTGTCCGGCAACAGCGCCAGGGGCCTCATGCCGCGCAGGGTGCGCTCGCCCGCCAGTGCCCCCTCCCAGTAAGGGGGGCGACGGATATAGGTGCTTTGCGGACGCCAGTCGTACAGGGGCGTCACCTTGGGACTCTGATCCTCTTCCTGGGTGAACATGGGGATATAGACCTGGCGGAACTGGGACGGCTTGACCGACGCCTTGACCACGGCGTCGATCTCTTCATCAGACGGCCAGATATCCTTGAGGCGAATTTCCTTGCCGTCCACCACCCCCAGCACATCTTTTTCAATGTCGAAGCGGATGGTGCCGGCGATGGCGTAGGCCACCACCAGGGGCGGGGAGGCGAGAAACGCCTGCTTGGCATAGGGATGGATGCGGCCGTCGAAGTTGCGGTTGCCCGAGAGCACCGCTGTGGCGTAGAGGTCCCGCTCGATGATCTCCTGCTGGATGGCGGGATCCAGGGCACCGGACATGCCGTTGCAGGTGGTGCAGGCAAAGGCCACGACGCCGAAGCCGAGCCGCTCAAGTTCCTCGTCCAGTCCCGCCTCTTTCAAGTAGAGGGCGACTGTCTTGGAGCCGGGGGCGAGGGAGGATTTGACCCAGGGCTTGCGGCTGAGGCCGAGCCGGTTGGCGTTGCGGGCCAACAGGCCTGCGGCGATCACGTTGCGCGGGTTGCTGGTGTTGGTGCAACTGGTGATGGCGGCGATGATGACGGCGCCATCGGGCAAGAGGCCGTCAGCCTCCTGGGCACGAGCCTTGTCCAGATCCACCGCGATGCCCCGCGTGGCAAGTTCGGTCACCGGTAGGCGACGGTGGGGATTGGAGGGGCCCGCCAGGGTGCGCACCACGCTCGACAAGTCAAAGTGCAGCACCCGCTCGTACTGGGCGCTCGCCAGGGCATCGGCCCAGAGACCGGCCTCCCTGGCATAGGTTTCCACCAGCCTGACCTGCTCGTCGTCACGGCCGGTGAGTCTGAGGTAGTCGAGGGTCTGCTGGTCGATGAAGAACATGGCCGCGGTAGCGCCATACTCCGGCGCCATGTTGGAGATGGTGGCCCGATCGCCGAGGGTGAGGGCGGCGGCCCCCTTGCCACGAAACTCCAGGTAGGCGCCGACCACCTTCTGCTGGCGCAGGAATTCGGTGAGGGAGAGCACCAGATCGGTGGCGGTGATGCCGGGTTGCGGCTTGCCGGAGAGCTCCACGCCGACGATCGAAGGCAGCCGCATCCAGGAGGCGCGCCCCAGCATGACGTTCTCGGCCTCTAACCCACCCACCCCCACCGCGATGACGCCCAGAGCGTCAACGTGGGGGGTGTGGCTGTCGGTGCCGACGCAGGTATCCGGGTAGGCGAGGCCGCGATCGGCGTGGATGACAGGGGACATCTTCTCCAGGTTGATCTGGTGCATGATGCCGTTGCCGGGCGGGATCACCTCGATGTTCTTGAGCGCCTGCTTGGTCCAGTCGATGAAGTGGAAGCGATCCTCGTTGCGCCGATCCTCGATGGCGCGGTTCTTCTCGAATGCCTGGGGGTCAAAGCCGCCACATTCAACGGCCAGGGAATGGTCGACGATGAGCTGCACCGGCACGACCGGGTTCACCTGGGCGGGATCGCCCCCCTGCTCGGCGATGGCGTCGCGAAGGCCCGCGAGGTCCACCAGGGCGGTCTGCCCCAGGATGTCGTGACACACCACCCGCGCCGGGAACCAGGGAAAGTCGCGATCGCGCTTGCCATGGACTATCTGGCCGAGGCACTCGCCGAGGATGGTCGGATCGCATTTGCGAACCAGGTTCTCGGCGTGGACGCGGGCGGTGTAGGAGAGCCTGTCCCAGGCGCCGGGGGCGATGGCGTTCACCGCCTCCCGGGCGTCGAAGTAGTCAAGCTGTGTGCCGGGCAGGGGCTTGCGATATTGCGTGTTGATCATCACTTGCGCTCCTTGAGCGGCACGAACTGGAGATCCTCCGGGCCGACGTAGTTGGCGCTCGGGCGGATGATCTTGCCGTCGATGCGCTGCTCGATGACATGGGCCGACCAGCCTGAGGTGCGGGCGATGACGAACAGCGGGGTGAACATGGCGGTGGGCACCCCCATCATGTGGTAGCTGACGGCGCTGAACCAGTCGAGGTTCGGGAACATCTTCTTGGCCTCCCACATGGTGGACTCCAGCCGCTCGGCGATGTCGAACATCTTGGTGTTGTGCTGCTCCTGGCTGAGCTCGCGCGCCACCTCCTTGATCACCTTGTTGCGGGGATCGGAGACGGTGTAGACCGGGTGGCCGAAGCCGATGACCACCTCCTTCTTCTCGATGCGGGCGCGAATGTCGGCCTCCGCCTCGTCCGGGTTCTCGTAGCGCTTCTGGATCTCGAAAGCCACCTCGTTGGCGCCCCCGTGCTTGGGCCCGCGCAGGGCACCGATGGCTCCCGTGATGCAGGAGTACATGTCCGAGCCGGTGCCGGCGATGACGCGGCCGGTGAAGGTGGAGGCGTTGAACTCGTGCTCGGCGTAGAGGATGAGAGAGGTGTGCATGGCGCGAACCCAGGAGTCGCGTGGCTTGTGCCCGTACAGCAGGTGGAGGAAGTGGCCGCCGATGGAGTCGTCGTCGGTCTCCACATGGATGCGTTTACCGTTGTGACTGAAGTGGTACCAGTAGAGCAACACGGAGCCGAGACAGGCCATCAGCTTGTCGGCGATGTCCCGGGCGCCCGGGTGGTTGTGATCGTCCTTCTCCGGCGACAGGCACCCCAGCACGGAGACGGCGGTGCGCATCACGTCCATGGGGTGGGCGGAGGGAGGCAACTGCTCCAGGGCGGTCCTGACCCCGGTGGGCAGGCCGCGCAGGGCCTTGAGCTTGGCCTTGTAGGCGGCGAGCTCCGCCACATTGGGCAGGTGGCCGTGCACCAGCAGGTGGGCTATCTCTTCAAACTCGCAGCTGGTGGCCACGTCCAGGATGTCGTAGCCACGGTAGTGCAGATCGTTGCCGCTGAGGCCCACGGTGCACAGGGCGGTATTGCCGGCGGCGGTGCCGGAGAGGGCGACGGATTTCTTCGGCTTGAAGCCGGTGGTTTCGGGCAGGGCGCTCATCACATGTTTCCTCATTCAGTCCGTTGATGCGCCAGCCGCCAGCATAAGGCGGCCGGTCGCCGTCTTATTCCTTGGTCGAAAGATCCTGGGTGAACAGCCTGTCCAGGGTCTGCTCGTAGTGGTGGTAACCGAGAAAATCGTAGAGGGACTCCCGGGTCTGCATGGTGTCGACCACGGCGCGCTGGTGGCCGTCGCGGCGAAGCGTCTGATAGACGTTGAGGGCGGCCTGGTTGGCGGCGCGGGCGGCGCTCAGGGGGTAGAGCACCATGTCGACGCCATGCAAGGCGAGCGCCTCCTTGTCAAACAGCTCGGTCTTGCCGAACTCGGTCATGTTGGCGAGGATCGGCACCCCGGCCGCCTGCCTGAAACGGTCGTACTGCTCGAGCTCGGTGACCGCTTCGGCGAAGATCATGTCGGCGCCCGCCTCCACATAGGCGGCGGCGCGCTCCAGGGCCGAGCCCAGCCCTTCCACCGCCAGGGCGTCGGTGCGGGCCATGATGACGAAACTCTCGTCCTGGCGGGCATCCACCGCCGCCTTGATCCTGTCCACCATCTCGGTGACGCTGACCACGGCCTTGTTGGGCCTGTGGCCGCAACGCTTCTGGGCCACCTGATCTTCCAAGTGGACGGCGGCCACACCGCCGCGCTCGAAGGCGCGGATGGTGCGGGCGATGTTGAAGGCGCCCCCCCAGCCGGTGTCGATGTCCACCAAGAGTGGCACCTGGGTGGCGGCAGTGATGCGTTCGGCATCGATGAGCACGTCATTCATGGAAGTCATGCCGAGATCCGGCAGGCCATAGGAGGCGTTCGCCACCCCGGCGCCGGAGAGATAGAGGGCCTGGAAGCCGCTGCGCTCGGCCATCAGCGCCATGTAGGCATTGATGGTGCCGACAATCTGCAGGGGCTTTTCGTTGGCCAGGGCCGTGCGAAAACGCTTGCCGGCCGAGGGGGAGAGGTTGGACATGGTGACTCCTTTCATGGGGTGCGTGTCTGCTGGATGTGTAGGGTGAACGGTATTATCTCACACTACGTTTACGTTAACGTCAATTATGCTTAGGTCCAAGGTCGTATCAAGTGTGCTCTCCCCTGACGGACCCCTGGCAACGCCAGCACCACAGACTCGTTGGAACCATTTTTTGGTGTGATGCATCGTGTGGGAGAGCGGTGAACCTGGGAAAATGCCGAGTGTTTTTTGGCCAAATCGGGGCTTTTGGGGTCAAAATCTTGCGCGGCGTCAAACAGGATGCAAATTGTGTCTCAGCCATCCTCCCCGACTGGGTCTCTGCGTTGCTTGCCCGTAGGCGTTTGGCTACGCTCAGTGGGTGATCAAACAAGGGGTGTGCGCCATGAAGAAAAGCCAGGTTCATCTCATCGACGAAGAGGTGGATTTTCCTGCCAATGAACAGCTGGTCTCCACTACGGACCTGCAGGGTGTGATCACCTACGCCAATGATCACTTCTGCCGGGTAGCGGGGTACAGCCGGGCCGAGCTCATCGGCCAGCACCACAACATGGTTCGCCACCCGGACATGCCCAAGGCTGCCTTTGCTGACCTCTGGGGCAAGCTCAAGCAGGGCAAACCCTGGCGCGGCATGGTGAAAAACCGCTGCAAGGATGGGCGTTACTATTGGGTGGATGCCTATGTCACCCCTATCTTCGAGCAGGGGCGGATCAATGGCTACCAGTCGGTCCGCAGTCGCGCCGCGCCGGAGATGAAAGCCGTGGCCGGGCGCACCTATGCCAGATTGAAGAGCGTGGAGCGGGGGGAGCGAAAGGGCGGATTGAGCCTGCGCCCGATGCGCCACGGGCTGGCCATCGTCGGTGTCTTGCTGATGCTGGCGGGGGGGGGGGCTATCTGATGGGGCCCTGGGGGCCGTTGTTCACCCTGTTGCCTCTCTTGTGGCTGGCCCTGATCTATCGTGACACCCTCATCACTACCCCCCGTTATCTGCGACAGCTCGCGGACGAATATGACAGCCTGACCCGGCTCATCTATTCGGGGGAGGATGCCAGTGCCATTGCAGACTTCCACATCAAGCTGTTGCAGGCCAGGATCCGCACCGTCCTTGGACGAGTGGACGATGCGACCCTCTCCCTGCAGGATCTCGCGGTGCATCTGAAAACAGCCTCCAGCGAGGCAAGCGCCGACATCGCCGAACAGGATGTCCAGACCCAGCAGGTGGCGACGGCCATCACCGAGATGGCGGCGACAGCCCACGAGATTGCCCGCAATATCCTTGAGACGGATAACCAGATAGCCCAGGCCAAGGCGCACTGCCAAAATACCGATCAACAGCTGGAAGATACCCAGCACAGGGTGACGGAGCTGGCCACCCAGGCAGAGCATGCCTTCACGGCCGCCGTGGCACTGGCGGAGGAGTCGGACCGCATCGGTGTGCTGATGAGCGAGATCCAGGGCATTGCGGATCAGACCAATCTGCTGGCGCTCAACGCCGCCATCGAGGCGGCGCGGGCAGGGGAGCAGGGGCGAGGCTTTGCGGTGGTGGCGGACGAGGTGCGAACCCTCTCCACGCGCACCCACAAGGCGACCGAGCAGATCCAGAGCAGCATAGGCCAGATCCAGCGTACCCTGAACGGCTGGAAGGGCATGATGCAGCAGAACCTGCAACAGACCCAATCCTGCGTGACCCTGACCCGCCAGGGATCAGAGAGCCTGCATCAGGTGCTGGCGGAAATAGAACGGGTGGTGGACCTCTCGGCCCAGGTCTCGACGGCGGCAGAGGAGCAGCAGGCGGTGGTGGAGGACATCAGCCGCAACGTCAACGCCATCTCCCAGCACTCCCACACCAACAGCAACAAGATGCAGGACATGGACGCCTCGAGCGACATCCTGCTCACCAAGGCTCGCCAGCTCAAATCCCTGGGGCAGACCTTCGGGTAAGAGCGGTCAGACTCATGCAATGCAGGAAGGCCACCCCTGGGGTGGCCTTCCTGTTTATTGGTTTCATGGGGGTATCGGCTGTGTGTGCCGGGAGATGAGCCAGTCAGCCGGACTGCTCCGCCAGCGTGATGACGCGGCCACCTTTGTCACAATACATGGCCCTGTCGGCCTGGATGAGCCATTGCTCCGGGCTCCAGTCATGCTGGTAGTGGCTGACGCCGATGCTGATGCCCACCTGCATCGGCTGGTCATTGACCACGAAGGGGGCCTGCATGGCCTGGCGGATCACGGCGGTGACCTCCTCTGCCTGACGGATATCGTAGCCCGGCAGCAGCAGGATGAACTCATCCCCCGCCAAGCGGGCAAAATAGCACTGGTGGCCGATGGCGCCGTGGATCCGTCGGGCCAGCTGGCAGAGGATGGCATCCCCCTGGCTGTGGCCGAAGTTGTCGTTGATGCGCTTGAAGTCATTGAGATCGCAAAACAGCAGGCAGCCCGGATTGTCGCTTTGCACCTGGTGTTTCAACTGCTCCATCAGGCTCAGTCGATTGGGCAGCCCGGTAAGGGGATCGAGGCGGGCCAGTTGCAGTATCTCCTGCTCTCGCTGCTTGCGCAGGGCCACTTCCTGGTTGAGCCGCTTGTTGCTCATCAGAAGATAGAGGGAGAGCAGCAGGATGAGACCACCAACACCCAGGCTCAGCAGGAACCATGGACGCCAGAAGATCCACTGTTCTGAGGGGACCTGATAGAGGAAACGGGTCAGGGAGACCGGTTTGGCAAGGAGGCCTATCTCCACCAGCTGCCGCATGATGTGAGCGAAGCGATCCGGATTCATATACCCGATCTCCACATAGAGCGGCTGGATCATCTCCTTGCTCATCTGCAACTCGTATTCCATGTGGGCCTGGCTGCGGTTGACGCCATACTCCGTGCGCAGCAGGGCGATGGCTTCCTCGGGGTGGGTGAGGGCATAGCGCCATCCCTTGAGGCTGGCTGCACGAAAACGTGCCACCCGCTCCGGATTGAGCCGCTCCTGTGCCTGGGTGGTGAAGAGAATGTCGCTGTAGAAATCGATGCCGTAGTTGCGAGGGTTGATGACGGACACCGAGATGCCGCGCTCTTCCAGATAGAAGGGCTCATTGCTCAGATAGGCGTTGAAGATGTCTATCCGGCCGGCGATCAGATCGTCGATGTTGACCGAAGTGGGTACCGGGATGAGCTGGCGCTCGTGAAGCCCCTGATAGTAGAGGGTGGCCAGCAGTTCGGCATCCTGATGACCCGGAAACATCATGATCCGTTTGCCACGCATGTCCGCAACGGTGAGAATGCCGCTGTCGCGGCGTGCCAGGAAGATGGAGGGAGAGTGCTGGTAGACGCTGGCCAGCGCCAGCAGTGGCTTGCCCTGGGCGTAGTGGGTCAGCACCTCGGTGTTGCCGACGCCAAAGTCGGCGCGTCCGGCCAGCACCTCCTGAACCGGACTTATTCCCTTGCCACCTGGCCTTATCTCGACATCCAGACCGGCGTCGGCGTAATACCCCTTGGCCTTGGCCATGTGATAGCCCACAAACTGGGGCTGATGCAGCCAGCGCAACTGCAATACCACCTTCTCCGGCAGATCACGTGTCCGTTCACTGGCCTGGAGGGGCGAGAAGCAAGTGATGCCAAGCAACAACAGCCAAAACAGGCATTTTTTCAGGTTCTTCGCGGGATCCTGGGAAAGTGGAAGTTGACAGACAGGGTGCTGGTAAACTGGTTGTCGCCAAACACACCACCACCATCACCCTGCTGTCGCCGTGCATCATATTGATATTACCTCCTTCTGGCCAGGTTATACCGTCATCGCCCAAGCGCTTTCTGCCAACCATCACACCCTGTTTACCCTTGAGCCTCGCGCCGACTTCTTGCCCCGTTGTCGCCGATGCCTGCAACCCACGCCATTGATCCACGACCAACGTATCCGCCGGGTGCGTGAGCGAGACCTATTTGACCGACAAGTCTGGTTACAACTGCCTGTTCGCCGCGTCGACTGTCTGCGCTGTGGTCGCGTCAGTGAACATATCGACTGGCTCCCCTCTGGCTCCCGCCTCACCCGGCGCATGCAGTGCTGGATTGAAGCGCTCGTTCAGTACCTCCCCATCCGCCATGTCAGCCAGCTCACCGGGGTCGGTTGGCACACCATCAAGGAGATCGACAAGCGCCGTTTGCAGACTAGTGTGGGCACCATCGAACTTGGGGAGGTGCGGCGGCTGGTGATGGATGAGTTTGCCCTGCACAAGGGACACCGCTATGCCACCGTGATCATGGATGCCGAGCGAACCCGCGTCCTGTGGGTGGGGCACGGCAACAGTCGGGCCGCTATCCGTCCCTTCTTCGAGCAGCTCGGCGAGCGATGCCAGCAGATTGAGGCGGTGGCGATGGACATGAACACGGCGTTCGACCTGGAGGTGAAGCAACACTGCCCGCAGGCGGAGGTGGTCTACGACCTGTTCCA
>NZ_JBFOCK010000057.1:0-4479 GCF_040907765.1 Aeromonas sp. s9 | reverse complement strand
TAAAACGGCTCGATGACTTCCACCATGTTTTGCCATGGCAGGATCTGCTCCATGCGGGACAAGAAAATCTCTTTTCTGGTCTGACGGCGCTTACTGCTGAATTCACTGTCGGCGAAGGTGAGCTGATGACTCATGATGAACCCTTTTTCATGGCTCCAGATGACAAACATGATCTCATATCAGGGACTTGTTCGCACCTTCCCTAACTTCCCTTCGTCCTGATGCAAACAATAAAAATGATATTTAAAACAATTGGTTATATGCCAGCCTTTGAAGCTGAATGCGTTCGCTTGACGTTCTTTTTTGCGCAGCCATTACCACCGAATAAAGAAACAGTAAGGGTGGGATCGTGGAAAGCACCGGTAAGGCTACCGCCCCTGAATTCCAGCCTCCAGCTTGCTGCTTTTCACCTGCGCTGTTGCTCTGGTCTGGCTCATGGCTGACTCCGACGAGAGGTGGTTCTGATGACTATGTTACCGAACGGAGCTGATGAGGGAAGAGGGAGATAGTCTTTTCTCGGGCAAGATCAATAAATTGAACGGTCAGCGGGTTATGTTCGAGGGGGGATTGTGTGGTGATGTGACGTCTTAACTCTCTCAAGGCTCCACGGTATCGGGGCGAGGCAGTGAAATCGGGACAGCCACCCTGTTGAGTGTTGTGTCGCACAGCGGCCATTCAAAACGCGGCAGGGCAAGCAGGTGGCAGAGCGAGTGGATAAGCGGCTGGCCGTCCTGTAACAGCGGGGCTGGATCTAGAGTTCTGCCCCAGCCTTATGATGTCGATGGGCCCCGTCTCTTACGAGACGGGGCCCATGCTTTTTTGTATTAGCGCACGGTCTTTGGGTCTGGTTTCCTCCGTGAAGGCTTAGCGGGCGAGCAGGGGTTGGCCGCTGGTCAGGGCGGTGCTGGTTGGCCGGGTGGCGGGATGCTGCTGAAACTGGCGCACCAGCCGCTCCAGGTCCCCGAGCTGCTTCACGAGCGCAATGATGCCCTGCACGGCGTGGCGGCTGCCCTGGCTGGAGTCGTCGGCCAGACGCTTGATGTCCAGCACGCTGTGGTGGATGTCCTGGGTGACCAGGGATTGCTCCTGCACCGCCTGGGCTATCTGGTTGCTGCCTGCGGTCACCTGCAACAGGCGTTCGCTTATCTGTTGCAGGATATCGCCGGTGGCGGCGGCCTTGAGGCGGCCTTGAGGCGGCAACTGGCGGAGAGCTGTTCCCCTTGCGCCATGGCCTGCTGGGCATCGTCGGCGCTGGCCTGCAAGAGGCTTATCATCTGCTGGATCTCGCCGGTGGAGGATTGGGTCTTGATGGCCAGGGTGCGGATTTCGTCCGCCACCACCGAGAAGCCGCGACCGGACTCGCCCGCCCGGGCCGCCTCGATGGCCGCATTGAGGGCCAGCAGGTTGGTCTGGTTGGCGATGTTGTTGATGACGTCCAGGATACCGTCGATGGCGCGGCACTGGCTGGCCAGCGCCTCTATCACGGCGCGGGAGGTGAGCAGCTCGCCGTGAACCCCTTCCACTGCCGCCACGGTATCGAGCACGCTGCGATTGCCCTCCCGAAACAGCACGGCGGTGTTGTCCAGGCTGTCCGAGGAGGCGCTCGAGCTGTGGGAGACCTCGCGAATGGACGCCGTCATCTCGGTGATGGCGGTCGCCACCTGGTTGGTCTGCGCCTGCTGTTGTTGCAGGTTGCCAGTGATGGACTCGGCATTGCTCAGATCCGTCTGCGCCGCCTGCACGATCTGCTGGCAGGTCTGCTGGGTGCGGGCCAGCACCGCATTGAACTCGGCCTGGTTCATCTTCATGGCGAGCTCGACGGCAGCCAGACGATCGACCCGGCCGGTATACAGCAGTTGCATCAAGGGGTTGTCGAAACGGTGGCGGGCCAGGGTCTCCAGCCGGGCGAGGCGCAGGGAGAGGGTCTGGCAGATGACGAGCGCAACCACCAGGGGCAGGGCGCCGATGAGCAGAGGCCAGCCCGGGCCGTGCTGATAGCCGAGGGTGACCAGGCTGGCCAGCAGCGCCATCAGGCAGAGGTGGATCCCCAGGGTGTGGCAGCAGGGGGGCAGGCGCAGGGCCCGGGGGGTCTTGCCGCGGCGCATCTCGTCATAGACCCGCTCCGCACGCTGCTTGATCGCGTCGTCCGGCGCCGTGCGCACCGACTGGTACTCCACCACCTTGCCGCTTGCGTCCTGAATGGGGGTGACGAAGGCGTTGACCCAGTAGTGATCCCCGTTCTTGCAGCGGTTCTTGACCGGGCCCATCCAGCTTTTGCCTTCCCGCAGATGGCGCCACATGTCGGCAAACGCCTGGGGCGGCATGTCGGGGTGGCGGACCAGGTTGTGAGGCGCCCCTTGCAGCTCCTCCAGGGTGAAGCCGGCTATCTGGCAGAACTCGTCGTTGGCATAGGTGATGCGGCTCTCCAGATCCGTGGTGGAAATCAGGTTCTGATGCGACGGGTAGAGGCGCTCACGCTGGGTAACGGGTTGATTGACTCTCATGGTACTTCCTGCCTGACAGGGGAAAGAGAGTCTGGTTGCAATTCGTACACCAGAGTGCCCAAAAACGCTTAAATTGCGTTCTATATGTCTCTTTTGCGCTCAAAACCCGCAGAGGGCCGTACATGGCCCGGGCTCGCGTCTGTCCCGGCCGTCAGGATTCGCTTTTTGGGAGCCGTTTTGGCAATGGCGGGGCGTGTTTCGCAATTTGGCAAGGCGGGGCCGGGGCCTCCGCCAGTCTCAGGCGGGCAGATCCGGCTCGCTGACCGGGGCCGGCATCTGGGTCTCTATCTGCAGGTGGGTGGAGAGCAGGGTCTTCAGATCCTGCAGGTACTCCTCCAGGGGGGGCTCGTCCAGCAGCAGGGCAAGCTCGTTGCCGATGGGGGTGAGCCGGTAATAGAGCAGGGTGAGGTTGCTCTGGCGTTGGCGCAGACGCCAGCGCTGGTTGCCAAAGGCCAGCTCGACCCCGTCGGCGGGCAGGGGACCGGATTCGAGTTCGCCACGGTGCAGCAGCCCGAGATCGCATAGTAGCAGCAGGGCGCTGTAGGGCACCCGGTATTTGCCGAGCCCCATTCGGGTGACCTTGGCGCGACTGAGCAGGCTGGCCCCCTTGTGCATGCCCAGCAGCAGGCGCTGCTCGTCGCTGCCCTCGTAGTGGCAGGAGAGGGCGCAGATGCGCTGGAACAGCTGGGCTTCGCGCTGGGTCATCTCCTTGAGGGTGTTGAGGGCCCGGATGGAGAAGCGGCCCGGGGTCGCCACTTCCAGGGCGAAGATGCGGCCCCACAACTGCTGCATGGGGGTCATGCTGATGTCTTCGGCCAGTTGCAGGAAGCGGGTGAGCCAGTCGCTGTCTATCTCGCCGCCGGCGGCGGTCTCTTCGCAGTGGCGCGCGGCCATCACCATGATGGATTCCAGATTGCGCTGGCGGGTGGCCTGCTCCGCCAACTGGCGGAAGGTGGCGCGCTGCTCGAAGGTGCTGTCGCTGTTGCGGGTGAGCATGCCATCGATGCCGCGGCTGCGGGCCAGGCGCAGGGTCTGCTCCTGGCTGCTCAGGATGGAACTCTCTTTCTTGGGGGGCAGGTCAGCCATGCTGGCTCCGTGATGGCAAGGTCTGGTAGTGAATGTTACTCCAACCAGATCCATGAACAATCCCTTTGCCGGGGTCGTCACGGGATAAAAAAAGGTTCTTCGCGGGATCCTGGGAAAGTGGAAGTTGACAGACAGGGTGCTGGTAAACTGGTTGTCGCCAAACACACCACCACCATCACCCTGCTGTCGCCGTGCATCATATTGATATTACCTCCTTCTGGCCAGGTTATACCGTCATCGCCCAAGCGCTTTCTGCCAACCATCACACCCTGTTTACCCTTGAGCCTCGCGCCGACTTCTTGCCCCGTTGTCGCCGATGCCTGCAACCCACGCCATTGATCCACGACCAACGTATCCGCCGGGTGCGTGAGCGAGACCTATTTGACCGACAAGTCTGGTTACAACTGCCTGTTCGCCGCGTCGACTGTCTGCGCTGTGGTCGCGTCAGTGAACATATCGACTGGCTCCCCTCTGGCTCCCGCCTCACCCGGCGCATGCAGTGCTGGATTGAAGCGCTCGTTCAGTACCTCCCCATCCGCCATGTCAGCCAGCTCACCGGGGTCGGTTGGCACACCATCAAGGAGATCGACAAGCGCCGTTTGCAGACTAGTGTGGGCACCATCGAACTTGGGGAGGTGCGGCGGCTGGTGATGGATGAGTTTGCCCTGCACAAGGGACACCGCTATGCCACCGTGATCATGGATGCCGAGCGAACCCGCGTCCTGTGGGTGGGGCACGGCAACAGTCGGGCCGCTATCCGTCCCTTCTTCGAGCAGCTCGGCGAGCGATGCCAGCAGATTGAGGCGGTGGCGATGGACATGAACACGGCGTTCGACCTGGAGGTGAAGCAACACTGCCCGCAGGCGGAGGTGGTCTACGACCTGTTCCA
>NZ_JBFOCK010000056.1:0-5217 GCF_040907765.1 Aeromonas sp. s9 | reverse complement strand
ATGTCATCTGCAAGTGATTGGAGCGGGAAACGAGACTCGAACTCGCGACCCCGACCTTGGCAAGGTCGTGCTCTACCAACTGAGCTATTCCCGCAACGGAATATCACTTACACATATCTACCGGACACTGTTTGGAGCGGGAAACGAGACTCGAACTCGCGACCCCGACCTTGGCAAGGTCGTGCTCTACCAACTGAGCTATTCCCGCAACAGAATGTCATCTGCAAGTGATTGGAGCGGGAAACGAGACTCGAACTCGCGACCCCGACCTTGGCAAGGTCGTGCTCTACCAACTGAGCTATTCCCGCATCGGAATATCACTTACATATTTTTGGAGCCAGCAACGAGACTCGCGCTCGCTGCCCCGACCTTGGCAAGCACTCAACATGCTCTACCAACTCGGTGACTCCGGCACTGCATATTGGAGCGGGAAACGAGACTCGAACTCGCGACCCCGACCTTGGCAAGGTCGTGCTCTACCAACTGAGCTATTCCCGCAACATGGATTGTCTTGAGGCTGTGCTGATGATTGGAGCGGGAAACGAGACTCGAACTCGCGACCCCGACCTTGGCAAGGTCGTGCTCTACCAACTGAGCTATTCCCGCATCGGAACGTCATCAGCAAACATTTTGGAGCGGGAAACGAGACTCGAACTCGCGACCCCGACCTTGGCAAGGTCGTGCTCTACCAACTGAGCTATTCCCGCAAAACCTGAAAACAGACCGTACAGCATTTGGTTGCTTGCGCTACTGTACGGGAGCCGAATTATAAGAGCAGACATTCCAATTGCAAGGGCTTTTTTGTCTGGTTGCAGCCGTTCGCTCAAAAGCTGGCCGAACTGCTGATTTTAGCAACCGAACGACGGCAAACCCTTGCCAGCCACTCAGATTTTGAAGACGTGGGCGCGGTAGAACTGCAGTTCGGCAATGGATTCGCGGATGTCGTCCAGCGCCTGGTGGGAGCCGCTCTTCTTGAACTGATCCAGCAGTTCAGGCTGCCAACGACGGACCAGCTCCTTGATGGTGCTGACGTCCACGTTGCGGTAATGAAAGAAGGCTTCCAGATCGCTCATGTGCTTGACCATGAAGCGGCGATCCTGGCCGATGCTGTTGCCGCACAGGGGGCTGGTGCGCTCCGGCACCCACTGGCGAATGAAGGCGAGGGTCTCGGCAACGGCCTTGGCCTCGTCGTATTCACTCGCCTTGACCCGGGCCACCAGCCCGCTCTTGGTGTGGGTGTTGACGTTCCAGTCATCCATCTTGCCCAGCTCTTCCTCGCTCTGGTGGATGGCGATGACCGGCCCTTCGGCCAGCACGTTCAGGTCCTTGTCGGTGACGATGGTGGCGATCTCCAGTACCACGTTCTCTTCGGGGTCCAGACCCGTCATCTCCATGTCGATCCATACCAGGTTCTGCGCGCTGACTGTCATGATTGCTCTCTCTATTGGGAGGAATGGCGGAATTTTGCCAATTTGCATGTATCATACTGGCTTTGAATCTGTTCATAAACTGGCAAACCCCGTGGCAAAGAAAGCAAAACTCAATCTGGGTCAACAAAGGCGCGTCCAGGCCAACCGCGAGCGGCGGCTGCAAAAAGAGCACACCACAGTGGTGGATGACACCCTGTTCGGCCCCGCCATCGAAGGGGTGGTGATCAGCCGTTTCGGCCAGCACGCGGATGTCGAGGCGAGCGATGGTGCCATCCACCGCAGCAACCTGCGGCGCAGCAGCATCAGCAGCCTGGTGTGCGGCGACAAGGTGGTGTGGCGCCCCGGCCTCAATGCCGCGACTGCCGGCGTCATCGAGGCGGTGCATCCGCGCCACTCGGTGCTGACCCGGCCGGACTTCTACGACGGGGTCAAACCCATCGCCGCCAACATCGACCAGATCATCATCGTCTCGGCGGTGATGCCCGAGTTCTCCACCAACATCGTCGACCGCTACCTGGTGGCGGCAGAAGATGTGGAGATAGCGCCCCTCATCGTGCTGAACAAGGTCGACATGCTCGATGACGCGGCCCGCGCCCGTATCGAGCACCAGCTCGAGACCTACCGCAAGCTCGGTTACGAGGTGCTGCTGGTGAGCTGCGAGAGCGGTGAGGGCATCGACGCCTTAAAGGCGGCGCTCACCGACAAGATCAGCATCTTCGTGGGCCAGTCCGGGGTGGGCAAGTCGTCCCTCACCAACGCCCTGATGCCGGGGCTGGACGTGCTCACCGGCGAGATCTCCGAGAACTCGGGGCTCGGCCAGCACACCACCACCACGGCGCGGCTCTACCACTTCCCGAGCGGCGGCGATCTCATCGACTCCCCCGGGATCCGCGAGTTCGCCCTCTGGCACCTGGAAGCCGACCGCATCACCTGGTGCTTCGTCGAGTTTCGCGACTACCTGGGTGGCTGCAAGTTCCGCGACTGCACCCACAAGGACGATCCCGGCTGCGCCCTGCGCGCCGCGGTCGAAGCGGGCGCCATCAGCGCCGATCGCTTCCACAACTACCACCGCATCCTGGAAACCATGCAGGAAGCCCGCCACGGTCGCCAACAGGCGCGGCTGTGACCCGTTCAACTCATTCCCAGATGAAGATCATGAGCATCACTGACAACCTGAAAATTGCCGGTCAATACTGCCTGCCCAAACACGCCCTCTCCCGCCTGGTGGGCAAACTTGCCGCCGCCGAAGCGGGCAACCTCACCACCAGGGTGATCGAGGCCTTTATCAAGCAGTACCAGGTCGACATGAGCGAGGCGCTGCACGAGAGCCCTGCCCACTACAAGAGCTTCAACGAATTCTTCACCCGCGAGCTCAAGCCCGGCATCCGCCCCGTGGTGGAAGACGCCATGACCCTGGCCCTGCCGGTGGATGGCACCGTCAGCCAGCTCGGGCCCATCAGCCAAGGTCGCATCATCCAGGCCAAGGGCCACGACTACAGCGCCCGCGAGCTGCTGGGGGGCTATGAGGATCTGGTAGCCCCGTTCAAGGATGGCGACTTCGCTACCATCTATCTGGCACCCAAGGATTACCACCGCATCCACATGCCGCTGGACGGCGTGCTGGAGAGCATGGTGTTCGTGCCTGGGGATCTCTTCTCCGTCAACCCCCTCACCGCCGAGAACGTGCCCAACCTGTTTGCCCGCAACGAGCGGGTGGTGGCCACCTTCAGAACCCCCCACGGCCCCATGGCCCTGGTGCTGGTCGGTGCCACTATCGTGGCCAGCATCGAAACCATCTGGGCCGGCAACATAGCGCCGACCAAAGAGAAGAAGGTGGTGCGCTGGGACTACACCGGCGATGAAGCCATCACCCTGCAAAAGGGGGCCGAGATGGGCCTGTTCAAGCTGGGCAGCACAGTCGTCTGCCTGTTTGGCCCGGGCATGCTGGCCGGTTTCGAGCCGCACCTGGCCAACGGGGTCACCACCCGCATGGGTCAGCCCTTTGCCACCCTGGCGGCGCAAGCATGAGCGATCAACCCGCTTCCCAGAAGAACAACCCGCTGCACGGGCTGACCCTGGAGGCCATCGTCACCGCCCTGGTCGCGCACTATGGCTGGGAAGCGCTGGGGCAGCAGATCAATATCCGCTGCTTCACCGATAATCCCAGCATCAAGTCCAGCCTGAAGTTCTTGCGCAAGACCCCCTGGGCCAGAGAGAAGGTCGAAAGCCTCTATCTGTACGTCCAGCGCAAGCAGGCCAAAGAGAAGGAGTGACGCCATGGCGTTCAAGATTACCTACACCTACAAGAAGCAGGCCAGGGAGATTGGCTACGCCAACGACAAGTTCAACAGCATCTATGATGCCGTTGCCGCCGCCGAGGGGATCGATCTGACCCGCTTCCACGCCATGGAAGAGCAGCTGGCCCAGGTGTGCCGCCGCGACAAGAAGAGCGTGAAGGATTACCGGGAGAACTACTTCAAGGAGCTGGGCTTCTCCAACATCGTCATCGAACGGGACGCCAAGGAGTAAGCATGCGCACCCTGACCCTGATGGCCGCCTCCCTGCTGCTGGCCGCCTGCAACACGACACCGAGGGAGCCCCTGGTCGGCGCGGATCGCGACGAACATGGCTGCATCGGCAGCGCGGGTTATCAATGGTCGGCGCTGGCAGGCAAGTGCGTGCGGCTGTTCGAGCAGGGCATTCGCCTCAACCCGACCGATGCCGGTCAGACCGTCAGCGCCTTCGTGCTGTTCAATGCCGATCAGAGTCAGGCCGAGCTGACCCTGCCAGAGGGCGAGCCGATCCGGCTGATCCGCCAGGGCGAAGAGGGCAACTGGTCCTGGCAGGGCGGCGGCTATCAGCTCTTCCCCTGGAAGGGCTATGTGCTCAAGTCCGGCGACCATGTGCTCTATCACGGCGATCTGACCCCCTGATCCTCTGGCTTCATCCCTCCCCCCACGCCCTGATGGGCGCAGAGCAGGCATAAAAAAAGGTTCTTCGCGGGATCCTGGGAAAGTGGAAGTTGACAGACAGGGTGCTGGTAAACTGGTTGTCGCCAAACACACCACCACCATCACCCTGCTGTCGCCGTGCATCATATTGATATTACCTCCTTCTGGCCAGGTTATACCGTCATCGCCCAAGCGCTTTCTGCCAACCATCACACCCTGTTTACCCTTGAGCCTCGCGCCGACTTCTTGCCCCGTTGTCGCCGATGCCTGCAACCCACGCCATTGATCCACGACCAACGTATCCGCCGGGTGCGTGAGCGAGACCTATTTGACCGACAAGTCTGGTTACAACTGCCTGTTCGCCGCGTCGACTGTCTGCGCTGTGGTCGCGTCAGTGAACATATCGACTGGCTCCCCTCTGGCTCCCGCCTCACCCGGCGCATGCAGTGCTGGATTGAAGCGCTCGTTCAGTACCTCCCCATCCGCCATGTCAGCCAGCTCACCGGGGTCGGTTGGCACACCATCAAGGAGATCGACAAGCGCCGTTTGCAGACTAGTGTGGGCACCATCGAACTTGGGGAGGTGCGGCGGCTGGTGATGGATGAGTTTGCCCTGCACAAGGGACACCGCTATGCCACCGTGATCATGGATGCCGAGCGAACCCGCGTCCTGTGGGTGGGGCACGGCAACAGTCGGGCCGCTATCCGTCCCTTCTTCGAGCAGCTCGGCGAGCGATGCCAGCAGATTGAGGCGGTGGCGATGGACATGAACACGGCGTTCGACCTGGAGGTGAAGCAACACTGCCCGCAGGCGGAGGTGGTCTACGACCTGTTCCA
>NZ_JBFOCK010000055.1:0-3325 GCF_040907765.1 Aeromonas sp. s9 | reverse complement strand
CTTCTCGTTGTGACTAGTACTGAACATAGCTCCAAGACTACCTCTTAAGTTAAGAGGGGCGAAGTGTCTGGATCTTCAAGGGGCCAATCTATGGATAGTCGGGCCCCCGCAGGGGGAGGAGGGGGTGAGGAGCCCGCATAAAAAATGTATGGTCTGCTCCTTATCTGCAAGCTTGAACTGATTTCCAGAAGTCGTTTGCGTCAATGTATCCGGCCTATCTGTGAGCCGTTTTCCGGCTCTGGCCTTGATGGGATCCGCACGTCGTCGTCCTAATAAAGCTACCAGTCATGAGAGACTGCTTTTTTAGCCAGGCTGCAACGTCGTGGGGTGAACGCTTCTGTCATCTGTTTTTGGCTCGCAAAACCGGGTATGAGTTATATCTGTTAAACGGCTGCGCTTGCGTTGGGATAGGGTTGGTAATCCCTGCCGGATGTCAGTACTTTCCAGCAAATTCGCATTATCTTGTTGGCCAAGGCGATAAGGACCACATGATGGTGATGGCCGGCCTCCAGCCTAGCGACCCATTCGCCTAACGATGATTTGTCACGCTTCATGTGAATTTTTAGCGCTTTGGCGCCCTGAATAACCATTTGCCTTAAATAGCTATTGCCACGCTTACTGATCCCGCCGAGCGAAGATTTGCCACCCGTTGAATATTGCCTGGGGACCAACCCCAACCAGGCTGACAGGTCGCGGGCTTTCTTGAATTGTGAGCCATTGCCAATCGCGGCAATCAACGCGGTTGAGACAATCGGTCCAATGCCGGGGACGGTACTGATTTTTTGGCACAAACCTGATGCGCTTGAGGCTTGTCCGAGCATGAGGCTCATGTCATCAATCTGAATATCCAGCTGTTGCCACCGTTCTCTCAGGCGTAATACCAGGGCGCGGATAAAGTCAGGCAAGCCATTCTCGGCATCTTCAAGGATCGTCGGCAGAGAGCGCTCGAAGACTTTTCTGCCGACTGGCACGGTGAGCCCATATTCCAGCAGCAACGCTCGCATCTGATTGACAGTGGCGGTACGTTCGACGATGAAACGCTGACGGACGCGATGAGTCGCCTGCAATGCCAGTTGCTCATGAGATTTCAACGGGACACAGCGCATAGTGCCTCTGCTACCAGCCTCGGCAATGGCGGTAGCATCGTTGAAGTCATTCTTGTTTGATTTGAGGTAGGGCTTCACAAATTGGGCAGGGATAATCTTGGGTTCGAACCCCGCCTGTTGAAACAGGCGCCCCCAGTATTGCGAACCAGGACATGCCTCGAAGGCGACCCGACAGGGTGGGGTCGTGCTAATGAACTGTTTCAGTTGTGAGCGAGTGAGCTTTTGCTTGGCCAATACATGCCCCATGCGATCCATCGCCACCAGGTGAAACCAATTTTTGCCTAAATCGATCCCGTAAATGTAAATCTGCGCTTGAGTCATGATGAGCCTCCTTGATGTTGGCTACAGCATAGCGGGGTGGATGGAGCAGACCATCCCATTAGGCTATGTCCCAATTACGTGTTGCATCGGGTGCCCTAGCGCCTCATGCAAACACATCTTGGTATTTACCTCCCTGCCGTAACGTTCCAGCATCCTGCGCCAGCCCAGATAATTCCTCAGGTAGTGGGTTGCGACTCCATGGAATCGTTCCATCCACTCCTTCAACCGCCGGTGATATCCGTTCACATGCTGGATGTGGTATGCCCCAATGACTCGCTCACCTCGACGGTTGTACACCACCTGATGTGTTATGCCCCGCGCTTGGCTGAAACTGGCATACACCCCTGCACCATCACTGCAGAGCACTGCATCGGGCGCGATGAGTGGCTGCAACACCGCTTTCACCGTCTGCGCATCCAGCCTTTCCAGCTGAAAGTCGGCTTGATGGCCCGCCCTGTCCTGCACCACCATCACCGGGATGTAATCCCGCCCGGTCCCCCGGGTACGCCCTTTCCCGCCACGATGTCTTGCCGGACGAGGCAACCCTCGCTGCCCCTTGAACGATTCGAGGAAGAAGGTTTCATCCACTTCCACAATGCCTTCTTCCCGTGTTGCCTGGTGGTTTGCCATCGCCTTCAGGAAGCGGTGACGCCACAAGAAGGCGGTGTTCTTGCAAACACCGCAGCGGACGGCGGCCTGGCGGACAGTGAGCCCGTCGATGAGAGCCTGGGCGTAGTCCTCCCAATGCTCAGCCTTACGTAATCTGGCCAAAGGCGTCTTGGTGAGGAGGGAGCTGGTTCGCCGACACTGCTTACAACGGTAACGACGCAGCCCACGGCTCCAGCCCCAGGGGGCCAGCTGGGTGGCATCCGCCTGGCAGTGGGGACAGCCGCAGCATGTGGGTAACTGGGCATGGAGGGACGTAATCGGGTGTGGAGCGGCTAGCTCATGCTGAGCGACACGGCGCTGACGCAGAGTAAGTAATGGAAAGAGGGACAACAGGTGTTGGAAGGCTGGCGTATCCATGATGAAGGTCCTCGCGGTGATGACCTACTTCCAGATTAGCCTTCCAACACATAATTGGGACAGCGCCATAAAAAAAGGTTCTTCGCGGGATCCTGGGAAAGTGGAAGTTGACAGACAGGGTGCTGGTAAACTGGTTGTCGCCAAACACACCACCACCATCACCCTGCTGTCGCCGTGCATCATATTGATATTACCTCCTTCTGGCCAGGTTATACCGTCATCGCCCAAGCGCTTTCTGCCAACCATCACACCCTGTTTACCCTTGAGCCTCGCGCCGACTTCTTGCCCCGTTGTCGCCGATGCCTGCAACCCACGCCATTGATCCACGACCAACGTATCCGCCGGGTGCGTGAGCGAGACCTATTTGACCGACAAGTCTGGTTACAACTGCCTGTTCGCCGCGTCGACTGTCTGCGCTGTGGTCGCGTCAGTGAACATATCGACTGGCTCCCCTCTGGCTCCCGCCTCACCCGGCGCATGCAGTGCTGGATTGAAGCGCTCGTTCAGTACCTCCCCATCCGCCATGTCAGCCAGCTCACCGGGGTCGGTTGGCACACCATCAAGGAGATCGACAAGCGCCGTTTGCAGACTAGTGTGGGCACCATCGAACTTGGGGAGGTGCGGCGGCTGGTGATGGATGAGTTTGCCCTGCACAAGGGACACCGCTATGCCACCGTGATCATGGATGCCGAGCGAACCCGCGTCCTGTGGGTGGGGCACGGCAACAGTCGGGCCGCTATCCGTCCCTTCTTCGAGCAGCTCGGCGAGCGATGCCAGCAGATTGAGGCGGTGGCGATGGACATGAACACGGCGTTCGACCTGGAGGTGAAGCAACACTGCCCGCAGGCGGAGGTGGTCTACGACCTGTTCCA
>NZ_JBFOCK010000054.1:0-42189 GCF_040907765.1 Aeromonas sp. s9 | reverse complement strand
ATTGCTTGATTCAAATTGTTAAAGAGCGACGCAGCTTTTGGCTGCTGCGGGAGTGGCATTCTACTCAACCGCCTTCTCGAGTCAAGCCTTATTTTACGAGGCTTTTTCGAGGCACCGACAGGCTTGTTTGCGTTGCCGCTTGCCCTGTCGATGGAGGCGCATTATAGGGAGCGAATTCGTTCTGGCAACCCCTCCTCTGCAATAAAATTGCAAAAATCGGCACTTTTTTAGTTATTCATATCCAAGCACAGCTTTTATACAAACTTATCCACAGAAACCGGTGTCGTCTTGCTAGAATGGCCGAAAACAAGGAGGCCAAGATGGACATGCGACTGAGACCTTACAAGGGAAAATGCCCGCAACTGGGCAAACGGGTATATGTGGATCCCTGCGCCACCCTGGTGGGGGATATCGAGCTCGGCGACGATGCCAGCATCTGGCCCATGGTGGCCGCCAGAGGGGACGTCAACCATATCCGCATCGGTGCGCGCAGCAACATTCAGGACGGCACAGTGCTGCACCTGACCCGCAAGAGTGCCAGCAACCCCGGCGGCTATCCGCTGCTTATCGGCGAAGATGTCACGGTCGGACACAAGGCGATGCTGCACGGTTGCACCATAGGCGACCGGGTGCTGGTCGGCATGGGTGCCATCCTGCTGGATGGGGTGATCGTTGAAGACGATGTGATGATCGGGGCGGGCAGCCTGGTGCCACCAGGCAAGCGGCTCGAGACCGGCTTTCTTTATATGGGCAATCCCGTCAAGCAGGCCCGCCCTCTCAAGCCGGCCGAGATCGCCTTCCTGAAGACCTCGGCCGACAACTATGTGCTGCTCAAGGATGAATACCTGCAAGAGGCCTGACCCTGCAGCCACAAACAGGAAGCCCGGCATCATGCCGGGCTTCTCTTCTTATATAGCTATGTGACCATCAGGCAGGATCAGTGGGCCTGATCCCAGTTGTCACCGGTGCCCGCTTCCACCACCAGCGGCACATACAGTTCGGCCGCACCCGACATCTTCTCCTTGATGAGGGCGATGTACTCTTCCAGCTTCTCTTCGCGGATCTCGAACACCAGTTCATCGTGTACCTGCATCAGCATGCGGATCGACTCGTCTTCAATCCCACGGATCCAGTCATCCACGTTGATCATGGCGCGCTTGATGATGTCGGCAGCGGTGCCCTGCATAGGTGCGTTGATGGCGGCCCGTTCGGCAGCTTTACGCAGACCGGCGTTACGGGACTTGATGTCCGGCAGATAGAGGCGGCGACCAAACAGGGTTTCGACATAACCCTGGGCCTCCGCCTGCTGGCGGGTACGCTCCATGTACTCCAGCACCCCCGGGTAGCGCTCGAAGTAGAGATCCATGTACTTCTGCGCTTCGGCGCGACCGATACCCAGCTGCTTGGCCAGACCGAAGGCGCTCATGCCGTAGATGAGACCGAAGTTGATCGCCTTGGCGCTGCGACGCATGTCGCTGGTCACCGCATCGAGCGCGACGCCGAATACCTCGGCGGCGGTCGCCTTGTGGATGTCCTTGCCCTCGGCAAAGGCGGTCAGCAGCCCCTTGTCACCGGAGAGGTGGGCCATGATGCGCAACTCGATCTGGGAGTAATCCGCCGCCACCAGCTTGTAACCGGCGCACGGAATGAAGGCCTGCCGAATGCGGCGCCCCTGTTCGTTGCGCACCGGAATGTTCTGCAGGTTGGGGTCGGTGGACGACAGTCGACCGGTCGCCGCCACCGCCTGGTGATAGGAGGTGTGCACCCGCCCGGTCTGCGGCTTGATCATCAGCGGCAGCTTGTCGGTGTAGGTGGACTTGAGCTTGGCCAGGCCACGGTGCTCCATCAGCAGACGCGGCAGATCATAGGTCTCCGCCAGCTCGGCCAGCACCTCTTCCGCAGTGGATGGCGCTCCCTTGGGGGTCTTTTTGATGATCGGCAGCCCCAGCTTGGTGAAGAGGATTTCACCCAGCTGCTTGGGCGAGGAGAGATTGAACTCCTGCCCGGCCAGCTCGTGGGCCTGTTTCTCCAGCTCTGCCAGACGCACTTCGATCTCCTGGCTCTGCTGGTGCAGCAACTTGGGCTCGATGGTGGTACCGAGTCGCTCCATCCGTGCCAGCACCGGCAGCAGCGGCAGTTCGATCTCGCTGAACACCTTGGCAAGGCCCGGCTCGGCAGAGAGCTTGCCCCACAGCGCCTGATGCAGACGCAGGGTGATGTCGGCATCTTCCGCCGCGTAAGGGGCCGCCTGCTCCAGCTCGATCTGATTGAAGGTGAGCTGCTTGACCCCCTTGCCGGCGATCTCTTCGAACGAGATGGTTTCGGCATTCAGATATCTGCGAGCCAGGGAATCCATGTCGTGGCGGCTGGCGGTGGAGTTGAGCACATAGGATTCGAGCATGGTGTCGTAGGCGATGCCCTGCAGCTCGATACCGTGATTGAGCAGCACGTTGCGATCGTACTTGAGGTTCTGCCCCACCTTGAGACGGGTCGGATCTTCCAGCAGCGGTTTGAGCTTGCCCAGCACCACGGCCTCGGTCAGCTGTACCGGCGCCCCCAGATAGTCGTGGCCGAAGGGCACGTAGGCCGCCTTGCCCGGCTCGATGGCAAAGGAGACGCCAACGACGCGCGCTTCCATATAGTCGAGACTGGTGGTCTCGGTGTCGAAGGCAAACAGCGGCGCCGCCTGCAACCGTGCCAGCCACTCATCGAATTCGGCCTCATCCAGGATGCAGCGATAGTCGGTTTCGATGGCGGCTGCCGGGGCGGCGCCTTCCTCATCACTTTCGGCTTCGCTCTCCTCAGCGCCACCGGACTCCAGCTCTTTGATCAGGTTGCGCAGCTCATACTCGCGATAGACCGCCAGCAGAGCCTCTTTGTCGATGGGGCCAAGCTGCAACTCTTCCAGGCTCTGCTCCAGCGCCACGTCGGTCTTGATGGTGGCCAGCACATAGGAAAGGCGCACCTGCTCTTCCTGCTCGCGGAACTTGTCGGCGAACGCCTTGGAGCCACGGAAGCCGAGCGCAGCCACCTTGTCGAGGTTGGCGGCGATCTCGTCGATGCTGCCGATCCCCTGCAACAGAGCCAGTGCGGTCTTCTCGCCGACACCTGTCATGCCGGGAATGTTGTCCACCTTGTCCCCCATCAGCGCCAGGTAATCGATGATGAGCTCGGGCGGTACGCCGAACTTCTCGATCACCCCTTCCCGATCGGTCTTCACATCCTTCATGGTGTCGATCAGGGTGACATGGTCGGAGACCAGCTGCGCCATGTCCTTGTCGCCGGTGCTGATGAGCACAGGCAACTGTTTCTCGGTCGCCTGACGGGCCAGAGTGCCGATCACGTCGTCGGCCTCCACCCCTTCGACCATCAGGAAGGGGAAACCCATCGCCTTGATCATCTGGTGGATAGGGGCGACCTGGCTGCGCAGATCGTCCGGCATGCTGGCGCGTGTTGCCTTGTATTCGGGATAGATGTCGTCACGGAAGGTCTTGCCCTTGGCGTCGAACACCACGGCCACGTGGCAGTCGGGGTACTGCTTGCGAAGGCTGCGCATCATGTTGGCCATGACACGGACGGCGCCGCTAGGCAAGCCGGTCGAGGTGCGCAGATCGGCCTGCTGCGAGGCAAAGAAGGCGCGGTAAAGATATGAAGAGCCGTCGACCAGAATAAGAGGATTGCTAGAGGCCATGAAAATCGTCCTGCCAAGAATAAACAGCCGCTAGGATGCCACAGGGCCCGCACCACACCAAGGGGACTCCCACCATCACCCCGGCGCACCGGTGGGGCATATTGCTGTGGATAACTCTGTGCTCAAAAATGGCACCATTGCATCACGGCCGTGACAAAGCTGTGGATTAAAACAAAAAATATCTTTTAAAACATTACGTTGAGATCATGAAAACTCAACATGACACACTCATCATGATCTCGATCAATGTGGAAAAAAATTCAAGGGGGGTACTGAGGCAGGATCCAAAACGAAACAATCCTAGCACAGGGAGATGACTTGACCAGCGGAGGTCGAACGATAACCATACAAAAGTACAACAATCTACCCTGGCTCACATTTTCAACAACGAGGAGTCTGTCATGAAAAAAGTGGCCGTGATCTTGAGTGGTTGTGGCGTGTTTGACGGCGCCGAAATCCACGAGGCCGTCATCAGCCTGCTGGCGCTGGCCCGTCAGGGAGCATCCGTTCAATGCTTCGCCCCCAATGTCCCTCAGCTTCATGTCATCAATCACCTGACCGGCGAGGTCAGCGAGGGAGAGAGCCGCAACGTGCTGGTCGAGGCGGCCCGCATCTGCCGCGGCCAGATCAGGGATGTGGCTGAACTGGATGCAGCCGACTTCGACGCCCTGCTGGTGCCGGGCGGCTTCGGCGCCGCCAAGAACCTGTGTGACTTCGCCATCAAGGGAGCAGAGTGCCGTATCCAGCCGGATGTGCTGAAGGCCTGCCAGAGCTTTGCCAGAGCAGGCAAACCGGCCGCCTACATCTGCATCGCACCGGCCATGATCCCGCTCATCTATGGCGCCGGCACCCTGGCCACCATTGGCAACGACGAGGGCGCCGCCAACGCCATCGAAGCCATGGGTGGCAGTCATCTCGACTGCCCGGTGCGCGAATTCGTGGTGGATCAGGAGCGCAAGGTCATCTCCACTCCTGCCTACATGCTGGCCAACAATATTGTGGAGGCGGCGGACGGCATCGAGAAGACCGTCAAACAGCTGCTGGCACTCTGATTGCCCGGCAGACCAAAACAAGCGGGCCGCTCAAGGAGCGGCCCGCTTTCATTCCGGTCAGTCTAGACGGGATCAGATGGCATCGCCCATCTGGTCCATCTTGCCCAGCAGGGCACGCAGACGCTCTTGCCAGGCAACGTGCTCGTTGCGCAGTTGGTGGTTTTCGTCTTGCAGCTTGCTGTTCTGCTCTTTCAGCTCGTCCAGCTCCATCTTCAGCAAGGAGATGTTGTCGACGGCGGATTGTACTTTGGATTCGAGTTGCTCAAGGACTTCTAGTGACATATGCATACCTGTATGTTCAATTGCGATGCCCCACAGAGGGCGATTCAAGCGCGTGGAGCCAGCATACCCTGATGCGCTCGGCACAAACAAGCCAGCACGTTGCAAAATGCGCCCTGCGGCCTGGTATTGCTTAAATATGCGTCGGTTTTTCTCGCAGGCAGCAGGAACCTCGATCCCGGGCGTCCGCCGTGGCATAACCCGCCCTCCTGCCGATGCCACCATCAGCCATGCAAGGCGATGAAGCCCCCCATCATCAGACAGGCCACGGCGTACATCAACAGGCCGTAGAGCAGGTTCCAGCGCAGCAGCAGCCCGGCGCTCAGGTTGTAGCGGGACGCCAGCGCCAGATTGGAGCCGGAGAGCGGGCTCGTCCCGGTCGCCAGACCCCACCCCATGAGGAAGCACATGCCAAGCAGGCTGGGATCCGGTGCCAGCGGCCAGAGCAGCGGCGCCACCCCCGAGATGCTGATGAGAGGATGCACGCCCACTATGGCCACCAGGAAGATCAGCAGCAGGGTCAGGCAGGCTTCCAGCCAGCCGAAGTGGTTGAACAGCGGCAGGCCGTGGCCACTGCCAAAGTCCAGTACTGACAGCGCGCTGTTGATGCCAGCCGCCAGCAGGCCGGCCCCCAGAAACAGCACAAGCTGGCCACCGATCGCCGGGAAGCGCTCCACCACCTGACGCTTGAGAGCAGCCCCTCGCCCCGCTTGCGGCATGAACAGCAACGCCAGCAAGGGCGCCACCAGGGCGATCACCGCCAGAATGCTGAGTCCGGGCCAGAAACGGTGGATCACCAGCACCAGCAGTGCCAGGGTCACCGGTAGCCCCAGGGTCTGGAGCCGCAGCGGATAACCTTCAAAGGTCTCCACGCCGAGTCGCTCTACCTGCCAGGCCGTCAGCCCCATGGCCAGCAAGGCCGCCAGTATGCCAAAAGGCAGTATGCTGCCCAGTTGCAGACCCGGTGCATAGGTGAGGGCCACCGCCATGGCGACGAAGAAGGGGGACCAAAACGCAGCCGCACAGAAGATCCGGCTCAGCACCATGACCTGACGCCGCTCCAGCGTCCCGTTGCGCTCCAGCCGATCGCCGATGATGAAGAGCACCGAAAGATTGATGACGGCCCCCAGCAGATTGAGGCTGGCCATGGTGCTCCACAGCCCCTTGCGACCGGACCAGGAGGCGGTGCCGGTCAAGAGGCCGGAGGTAGCCAGATTGAGGGTGCTCACTGCGGCAAACATGGTCAGCATATTGATGTTCGGCAAGAGCCAGTCACCGGGGCTGAGGCTGGCCCCTCGCCACCAGGAAAAGAGCAGCAGCAGGAGCGCCGCGCCGTAGAGGGCCAGCGCCTGGCGCCGTGCGGCACCCACCAGCCAGGGCCAGGTGAGCAGGGAGGCGGCCCAGGCCGCGATGGCGGCGGGCCAGGGGGAGAAGTCCAGATAAAGGTGCAGCAGGTTGAGCAGCCACATCCCAAGGATCAGAAAGCCTGACCAGCGCTTGACCATACAACGGCCTCGGTCAGGGGATCAGAGGCACTGATCCATGTCCAGGGAAGGTTTGTCGCACTCGGGGCGGCCCACAATCCTGGCAGGCACGCCAGCGACCGTGGTGTGAGGCGGCACCGGGTTGATCACCACGCTGCCAGCACCGATCTTGGCGCCGACGCCCACCTCGATGTTGCCGAGCACCTTGGCCCCCGCCCCTATCATCACCCCTTCCCGGATTTTGGGGTGACGATCGCCACTCTCCTTGCCGGTCCCCCCCAGAGTCACACTCTGAAGGATGGAGACGTCGTTCTCGATGACGGCGGTTTCGCCGACCACGATACCGGTGGCATGGTCAAACATGATGCCCTTGCCGATGCGGGCGGCCGGGTGTACATCCACGCCGAACACCACGGAGATCTGGTTTTGCAGATAGAGCGCCAGGGCACGGCGTCCCTGACGCCACAACCAGTTGGCCACCCGATACCCTTGAAGAGCATGGAATCCCTTGAGGTAGAGCAGCGGGGTGGAGAAGAGGTCGACCGCCGGGTCGCGATCCTGCACCGCGCAGATGTCGGCGGCCACTGCGGCCAGCAGCTCGGGCTCGCTGCGCAGGGCCAGCTCGATCACTTCCCGCAAGGCGATGGCAGGCATGGTGGTGCTGTCGAGCTTGTTGGCGAGCTGGAAGCTCAGCGCCGAGCGCAAATCCCGGTGATTGAGAATGGTGGAATGAAAGAAGCTGGCCAGCATGGGCTCCTGGGCCGCCATGCTCTGCGCTTCCTGCTGAATTTTTTGCCAGGTTCTGGCAACCAGATCATCCATGTTGCAGCCTACTGTTGTTCAGGGTGAGTGCTTTGTCGTTCTTTTGTCAGCACCGAGATGGGGTCCATGTGAATGATCACATCCATCCGCTCGAAGGCCTGGCGGACGGCCAGTTCAGCCTCGTCGGCTATCTGATGGGCCCTGACCAGAGGCAGTTGATCATCGAGTTCCAGATGCAACTGCACGAAACGGGTCGGCCCGGATTGGCGGGTACGCAGGTCATGTACGCCATGCACCCCCTCTACGGCACAGCAGAGGGCCATTATTCTCGCTTGTTCCTCCTCTGGCAACTGACGATCGAGCAGGGCCTGCACCGATTCGTAGCCGATATGGACGGCCCCCCACACCAGGAACAGACCGATCAGAATGGCAAACAGGCCGTCGGCCCAGTACCACCCCTGCCCCGCCAGCACCAGTGCCACCAGCACGCCGCCATTGAGCAGCAGGTCGGAACGGTAGTGCAGCATGTCGGCCTTGATGGCCACACTGTTGGTCTTGCGGATGACAAAGCCCTGGAAGCTCACCAGCAGCAGAGTCAGCACGATGGAGCCGACACTGACCCAGATCCCCGCCTCCAGGCGCACCACGGGCACCTGATTCAGCATCGACGAGATGCCGTGCATCACCAGCAGCAGGGCGGACCCCGAGATGAAGGCCGACTGCACCAGACCCGCCAGGGACTCCGCTTTGCCGTGGCCGAAGCGATGCTCTTCGTCGGCA
Source organism: Aeromonas sp. s9 (assembly GCF_040907765.1). Classification (NCBI taxonomy): domain Bacteria; kingdom Pseudomonadati; phylum Pseudomonadota; class Gammaproteobacteria; order Aeromonadales; family Aeromonadaceae; genus Aeromonas; species Aeromonas sp. s9. The sequence continues at coordinate 34,141 of NZ_JBFOCK010000054.1, read as the reverse complement.
GGGGCCAGCGCATAACGGATGGCCAGCAGATTGATGAGAGAGGCGCTGATGTCCATGAAGGAATCGGTCAGGGATGCCAGCAGGCTGGATGAATCCGTCATCAGCCAGGCGATCAGTTTGCCCAGGATGAGCAGGGTGGCGGTGGTCACAGCGGCCATGCTGGCCAGGGTGACCCAGCGGGAATAGTGTTGGTGGCTCAAAACCGGCTTTCCTCCGACGCGTAAAAACTTATTATACCCTGACCCGGACGTCAGTTTGGCGTGCAAAATCAACAGAGTGACTCCCAGATGAACAAAATACTCCTGGTCGACGACGATCTCGAACTGACCCAGCTGCTCACCGAAATCCTGACCTTGGAGGGGTTTGAGGTCACCGTCGCCGAGGATGGGGAAGAGGGATTGCAGCGACTGGCAGAACAGGCTTTCGACCTGGTGCTGCTGGACGTCATGATGCCCAGACTCAACGGTTTCGCGATGCTGACCCGGCTGCGCAAGACCCACGACACCCCGGTGTTGATGCTGACCGCCCGTGGCGACAGCCAGGATCGGGTCAACGGGCTGGAGGCCGGTGCCGACGACTATCTCGCCAAGCCGTTCGACGACAGGGAGCTGCTGGCCCGGGTGCGCGCCATCCTGCGTCGAACCCAGAGCCAGGCTCCCCAGCGCGGCGGCAGCTCGGAAGAGGTGCGCTTCATGGATCTGGTGCTGCAGCCCGGCCTACAACAGGCTCGCTGCGACGATCAGTTGCTGGAACTCACCGCCACCGAGTTCGGCCTGCTGGAGTGCCTGCTGCGCAATCCGGGCCAGATCGTCAGCAAGGGCCTGCTCTCCGAGCAGGTGCTGGGCAAGAAGCTCGAACCCTTCGATCGGGCCATCGACATGCACCTGAGCAACCTGCGCAAGAAGCTGCCGGAGCGGGCTGACGGCCAGCCCCGCTTCAAGACAGTGCGGGGACGAGGCTACCTGTGGCTGGAGCAGGCATGAAATCGGCCCGCACCTTCAACGGCCTTTCCACCCAGATCTTCCTCTGGTTCTGGTTCATCCTGCTGCTGGTCGTGGCCGCGGTGGTAATCCTACCCACCCTGGACCCCCGCAACATCATCCCGCTGCCGGCCCACGAGATTACCCGTCTCAACAACAACCTGGCGGCGCTGCAACGGGGCGCGGATCCCGAGCAGGATTTCGATCTGGCCAAGGCCATCGATGCCGCGGGCCTCTTGCCGGTGGACAACATCTATCTACGCGATGCCAAGGGGCAGATGCAGTCCAGCACCCGGCTGAGCAAGTTCGTGATCCGTTTCATGCTCGACTCGGACAACCCGGCCAAGCCCATGCTGGGCAGCGAACACCAGCGCGCCATCGCCGGCCCCTTCCAGATGGTCCATCGCGGCCAGACCTATCACGTCTATTTCGGTCTGAACGTCGAAAACTCCTACCTGTTCCTCTTCATCCAGATCCTGGATCACCCCATCCAGATCCTGGGCATCGCCATGCTGGTCAGCACCCCGCTCTGTCTGTTGCTCGCCTGGCGCCTGACCCGCCCCATACTGCAGTTGCAGCAGTCGGTCTCCCAACTCGCCCAGGGCAACCTGGAAATACAGATCCCCAACCTGGGGCGGCGCGACGAGATAGGCCAGCTGGCCGAACATGTCAGTCGCATGGTCGATACCCTCAAGGACATGATCCAGAAGCAGAAGCAGTTGCTCTCCGACATCTCCCACGAGCTGCGCAGCCCCCTGACCCGCATCCAGCTCGCACAGGCGCTGATCCGCCGCAAGCAGGGGGACAGCGCCGAGCTGGCGCGCATCGAAGGGGAGATAGCCCGGCTCGACAAGCTGATAGGGGATCTGCTGGATCTGTCGCGGGTGCAGCAACATGTGGAGGCGCCGGTGACGCTGCCCCTGGCGGAGCTGCTGGAGCCCATCCTGGACGATGCCATGTTCGAGGCAAACCAGAACGGCAAACAGCTCAGACTCCCTTCCCTGCCCGCCGAATCCCTCACCATGTGGCCAGAACTGTTGGCCCGCGCCCTGGAAAATCCCCTGCGCAACGCCCTCAAGTATGCCCGCGAGTTCATCAAGGTGGACTGGTACCGGGAGGGACGGGAGTGGGTGATGACCATACGGGATGACGGCCCTGGCGTGCCGGTGGAGCAGCAGCCCCGGTTGTTCCTGCCCTTCTTTCGGGTGGACGATGCCCGCAACGCCAAGACCGGGGGCACTGGTCTCGGCCTTGCCATCGCCGCCGAGGCGATCCAGCGTCATGGGGGGACCATCCGGGCCAGCAGCAATCAGCCGACCGGACTGGTCATCACCATCCGTCTGCCCATGCCCTGACCTCCCCCTTTTCATCGGCACGGGTGCTGGGTATGCTGGCGCCCGTTTCGCACCAGCCCAGGATCCTTCCATGCTCGATATCGTGCTCTACCAACCGGAAATCCCCCCCAACACCGGCAACATCATTCGCCTCTGCGCCAATACCGGCTACCGGTTGCACCTGATAGAGCCTCTGGGGTTCGAGTGGGATGACAAACGGGTCAAGCGGGCCGGGCTCGACTATCACGAGTTTGCCGACATCAAGCGCTGGCCTGACTATGAGGCGTTTCTGGCAGCCGTCGCCCCCCAACGGGTCTTTGCCTGCACCACCAAGGGACGCACCGCCCACTCGGCGGCCCGGTTTGCCCCCGGTGACGCCCTGCTGTTCGGGCCCGAGAGCCGAGGCCTGCCCATGGAGATCATCGAGAGCCTGCCATTCGAGCAGCGGCTGCGCATCCCCATGCTGCCCCAGAGCCGCAGCATGAATCTGGCCAACGCTGTCGCGGTGTTCGTCTACGAGAGCTGGCGACAGTTCGACTATTCAGGCTCGCTCTGACCGCTGACGATATTGGCAAGGTGGCCAGGATTCAGACTGACTGCGCCGTCCCCTGCCCCGCTAGCAGCCGTCCATCACGCTCCAGTCGCCAGCAGAGCCAGCCCAGCGTCAGGCCACGACCGGCCATCAGGGCACTCATGGCGGCCCACAGGGCCGCCACACCCCATCCCTGGCAGAACCACCAGATGGGAAAGAAGCCGGCAAACACCGCCACCAGCATGCTGTTGCGCATCTCCCGGGCCCGGGTGGCGCCGATAAAGACCCCGTCCAGCAGGAAGCACCAGACCGCCAGCAGCGGCATGGCCACCAGCCAGGGGAGCTGACGTTGCGCCTCGGCGATCACCGCCGGTATGTCGGTAATGTGACGGATGAGCCAGTGGCCCCCCAGGGCAAACGAGAGGGTGAATGCCAGGGCGATCAGCAGCGCCCAGCCCAGATTGAGGACGATGGCCTCCCGCAGCAGCGGCCGATCGCGCCGCCCGATGGCGCGCCCTACCATGGCTTCCACCGCATAGGCAAATCCATCCAGCCCGTAGGAAATCAGCATCAGGAAATTGAGCAGCACCGCATTGGCGGCCACCGCCACATCCCCCAGCCTGGCCCCCTGCAGAGTCATGAACACGAAGCAGAGTTGCAGGCACAGGGAGCGGATGAAAATATCCCGGTTCAGGGCGAGCAGCCGTAGCAGGGCCGGCCACTGGCGCCAGCGCAGCCAGGCGTTGTGCCACACCCCGGGATCAAGTCGGCGCAGATGCCGGCTCACCAGCCAGAGCCCCACCCCGAGCGTGCTGTAATCCGCCAGCAGGGACGCTGCGGCCACCCCTTTCACCTGCCAGCCCAATCCCAGCACGAACCAGGCATCCAGCACCATGTTGACGAGATTGCCCAGGATCAGCAGCAGCATGGGACTGCGTGCGTCCTGCATGCCCAGCAACCACCCCATGATGACCAGATTGCACAAGGCCGCCGGGGCGCTCCAGATCCGCACCGACACATACTGACCGGCATAGGTCTGTACCTCGGAAGAGCCGCCACCGAGGGCGATGATGGCAGGCAGGAACGGCAACAACAGGAGCAACAGCGCCATGCCCAGTCCTATCGCCAAGCCCAGGGCCCGCGCCAGGGTGTCGAGCTGCCCTTCGGCATGGGCTGCACCTTGAGCCTGGGCGGTCAGCCCTGTGGTGGACATGCGCAGGAAGCCAAGCAACCAGAACAGCAGATTGATGAAGGTCGCACCGACCGAGACGCCGCCGAGAAACCAGGCCTGGCCAAGATGACCGATCACCCAGGTGTCCACCAGCCCCAGCAAGGGCGTGGTGACGTTGGAGAACACCATGGGCAGGGCCAGGGCGAAGACGGCTCCGTGGCGGCGAGGATCCTTCAGCCAGGCGGGAATCAGCATGGTGCGCGCCGGGCTCACTCGCCAGCCAGCCGCACGATGCGCGCGAAGTCGGCCACCATGGTCTGCATGTCCACGTGGGGCACCTCACCCGGTGCCACTTTGGGTCGGAAGGTGGCCACCAGCTTCCCCTCGGGGTTGATCAGCACGATGGAGGCGGAGTGGTCGATCAGGTAGTCCTTGCGATCCCCTTCCACGATGGAATAGACCAGCCCCAGATTGCGGACCAGAGGAAAGAGGGCACTGTGAGGTGCGGTCGCCGCCTTGAACTCGGGCTCGAAGAAGGCGGTATAGCTCTTCAGGCGGGCGCTGTCATCCCGCTGGGGATCCGCCGAGATGAATACCACCTGGCTAGTGGGGGCTATCTTCTTCAACGCCGGATAGACGCTGCGCAGATCTGCCAGCGTGGTCGGACAGACATCCGGGCAGTAGGTGTAGCCGATGAACAGAAAGCTCCAGTGTCCCGTCAGGTTGGCAGGGGTAAAGGGCTGTGCATCCGCATCCGTGAGGGTAAACGGGTTGATGTCTCGCCCCGCCGGGTAGTAATCGGCCTGTTCCGGCACCGCGGGCTGACTCCAGTAATAAGCCGCCGCAATGGCGCCGATGAACAGCAACAGCAGCAGGTAAAAGCGTGGTTTAACCATATAAAACAAAGCCTTGCTTATGTTAGAAGCCCAGGGGGCAAAACCGGTAGGGGTCATTGTAACCCGCGCGCCCCCGCTGATGGCTAGTCTTGCATCCCGGCGGGAAAGCGCCTGTGCCATGGATCTGCCGCATCGGCGCCAAAACAAGAGCCCCGCTCTGGCGGGGCTCTTGTCTGTACAGGAAGAGGGATCAGGGCCGCAGCCTGTGCTGCGGCTGGGCGCGTCTCAGGGGGACGCGCAGCGGGATGACGGGGGCAGTCCAGGGCTCATCCGGCAATCCGATGTCGTGATGACGGCGAAACAGACGAACCAGGCGGACAATCTTGTCTTTGGGGCACCCAAGCCAGATGGTCCAACCATCTCCCTTGTGATAGACCCAGAGCGCATAGAACCATGTCATCCGACTGCCCTTGATGAATCGGGTGATGGAAGATGCGGGCGCTGCGGCCGGCACCGGATCCCACGGCGAGCTTGAAGCCATACCTGTCCTCCTTGCTCAACAGGTCACGCTGACGAGTCTCTTTGTCCTCAACGACGAACCAACCACGGCAGCGTACTGACTGTACGAGTCCCCAGTGTGAGGCGACTCTCCCTTCTGCGCACCGACCCGGCGATCATGCATCCCTGCCATGGCGTGCTGCCCGGTGCGACTCCCCCTTCCCTGATCACCGACCATGACAGGGGCCTTATCAAAGGATATATCCGAAATGCATGTCGTGCGGCGAGACTATGTGCACAGGAAGGAGAAGCGAAAAGGTGGGGAGGGAGATGCCATCGGCAGATGAAAATGAAGAGGCCTCCCGCAGGAAGCCTCTTCATCGCATCGGATGCTTACATCCAGTCAGCGTTGCGGATCACGCCGACCGCCAGGCCCTCTATGGTGAGGTGCTGACTGGCGAGATCCACCTCGATGGGGGAGAGCTCTTCGTTTTCCGGCAGCAGCCACACCTGGCTGCCCTTGCGCTGGAAGCGCTTGACGGTGACGTCTTCATCGAGACGCGCCACCACCACCTGGCCGTTACGTACCTCCTGGGTCTTGTGTACCGCCAGCAGGTCCCCGTCCATGATGCCGATGTTCTTCATGCTCATGCCCTGCACCCGCAGCAGGAAGTCTGCCCGCGGGTGGAACAGGGCGGGATCCACCTGGTAGTGGCTCTCGATGTGTTCCTGGGCCAGGATGGGTTCCCCGGCCGCCACCTTGCCGATCAGTGGCAGGCCGTTTTCTTCAGGCTGCACGTCCTCTTCTTCGAGCAGCAGACGAATGCCGCGGGACGTACCCGGCATGATCTCGATGACCCCTTTTTTGGCCAGGGCCTTCAGATGTTCTTCGGCCGCGTTGGCCGACTTGAAGCCAAGCTTCTGGGCAATCTCGGCGCGAGTCGGCGGCATGCCGGTCTCGTTCATGTTCGCCTTGATGAGCTCGAGTACTTCAGCCTGGCGAGGGGTAAGGGGTTTCATAGCATGGGCACCTGTCTTTTTATACAGCACACTGGCAGTATATACAGTGCTGGGGCCAAGGCAAGGCGCAACTGGCATTTGTCGCGACCCGACGCACATTTGTCCCTCCCCCCGCCCTGAAGTGCCGACTCATCGTACCTCTCGGCGACAAGCAGTCGGTGATTTGCTATGCTCACGCCGCATTTTTTTGGAGAGCAGACGCACATGTCCCTTGGACAGAAGATTTCCAGAGCCATCCTGCAATGGCCGGTCAGCGGCTTGGTCAATCACAAGAGCCTGCCGGAAAACCCCATCACCGAGCTCAAGCTGGATCCGGCCAGACCCATCGTCTATGCCCTGAAGACCAGCTCGATCACCGACCTGATGACCCTGCAACAGTGCTGCGAGGATCTCGGCCTGCCCGGCCCCTTCACGCCGCTGGAGCTGAACGGTCAGCTGCTGCCACGCTACGTCTGTCTGGACCGTCCGCCTCCCCTGTTCGGCACGCGCAACAAGCCGCTCCCCTTCCTGCAGGAGTTCCACCAGCTGCTGGACCTGCACAAGCAGGATCCGGCGCTGGACATCCAGGTAGTACCCGTCACCCTGTTCTGGGGCCGCGCCCCGGGCCGGGAAGGCGAGGAGGCCTCCGGCTGGAACATCATCAGCAGCCTGGCGCCAAACCGCCTGAAGAAGGCGCTGATCGTGATCCTGAAAGGGCGCGAGAACCTGGTGCGCTTCTCCCCGCCCCTCTCCCTGCGCTACATGGCGGACAAGCACGGCACCGACGAGGCCATCGCCCACAAGCTGGCGCGGGTGGCCCGCACCCACTTCAGCCGCCAGCAGCTGGCCGCCACCGGGCCCAAGCTGCCGAACCGCAACCTGCTGTTCAAGCAACTGCTGGATTCGAGCGTGATCCAGCAGGCCATCGAGGAGGAGGCCAGACGGGAAGGAATCAGCCTGGAGAAGGCGCAAAAGCGTGCCCACGGCTACATGGACGAGATCGCCTCCAATTTTTCCTATCGGTTGATCCGCCTCGGCGAAAGCTTCCTCGGCTGGCTGTGGAACAAGCTCTATCGCGGCCTCTCGGTCAACGGAGCAGAGCAGGTGCGTCAGCTGGCCCAGGAAGGGCATGAGATCGTCTACGTCCCATGCCATCGCAGCCACATGGATTACCTGCTGCTCTCCTACGTCATCTACCACCAGGGCATGGTGCCACCCCACATCGCGGCGGGCATCAACCTCAACTTCTGGCCGGCGGGCCCCATCTTCCGCCACGGCGGCGCCTTCTTCATCCGCCGCACCTTCAAGGGCAATCCGCTCTACAGCACGGTATTCCGGGAGTACCTCAACCTGCTGTTTGCCAAGGGCTACTCGGTGGAGTTCTTCACCGAGGGCGGGCGTTCGCGTACCGGTCGCCTGCTGCCCCCCAAGACCGGCATGCTGGCCATGACCCTGCAGGCCATGATGCGCGGGCTGGACAGGCCGGTCACCCTGGTCCCCGTCTACCTCGGCTACGAGCACGTGATGGAGGTGAATACCTACCACAACGAACTCAAGGGGAGCCGCAAGGAGAAGGAGAGCTTCCTGCAGGTGCTCGGCATCCTGCGCAAGCTGCGCAACTATGGCCGTGGCTTCGTCAATTTCGGCGAACCGCTGACCCTCAACAGCTACCTCGGCGAACACGTGCCCACCTGGAAGGAGAGCATCGGCCGGGAGGAGCGTCCCGAGTGGATGGCCTCCACCGTCAACCAGCTGGCCGAGCTGCTGATGACCCGCATCAACGATGCCGCCGCCGTCAACGGCTTGACCCTGAGTGCCCTGGCCCTGCTGGCCGCCGAGCGCCACGCCCTGACCCGGGACGAACTCCAGGCCCAGCTCAACACCTATCTGGACCTGCTCAAGCAGGTGCCCTACAGCCCGCACAGCACCATGCCGGACGAGGACGCCAGGACCCTGCTGGAGCAGGCGATGGAGCTCAACAAGTTCGAGGTGAGCGAGGACAAGCTGGGCCAGATCATCAGCCTGGACCGCTATCAGGCGATCCTGCTCACCTACTACCGCAACAACATACTGCACCTGTTCGCCATGCCCTCCCTGGTGGCGGCCCTGATCGAGCGGTGCGAGGGGATCTCCCGCAGCGAGATCGTCGCCCGCTGTGTCGACATCTACCCCCTGCTCAAGACCGAACTCTTCCTGCGCTATGAAGAGGACGAGCTGCCGGAGCTGATCGATGCCCTGCTGGCCGAGCTGTTGCGCCAGCAACTGGTCGAGGCACGCGACGGCGGCTACTGGGTCAACCCCGGCAACCAGATGCGCCTGCTGCTCTTGGCCGAAAGCATCCAGGAGACCCTGCAGCGCTACGCCATCGTGCTGACCCGCATGCTGGCCCAGCCCCACATCGAGGCGGAGCAGCTGGAAGCGGACGGCCTGATGATGGCGGAACGCCTCGGCACCCTGCACGGCATCAACGCCCCCGAGTTCTTCGACCAGAAGCTGTTCAGCACCCTGATCCACACCCTGCGCAGCGAAGGCTATCTGGATCCGGGCTGCAAACCGGATCTCGGCCGCTTCCAGGCATTGGCCGACAACATAGTGCCGCTGCTCAGCAACAAGATCCGCCGCACCATCCAGGCGGGCAACCGGCTCTGAGGCGTCGACACCCAACAAAAAGGCCGCATCATGCGGCCTTTTTTCATCCAGGAAGGGGGCGGGTTAGAGGGAGTGAACCATCACCCCGAGCAGCACCAGCGCCCCCACGTAGTTGTTGTTGAGGAAGGCCTGGAAGCAGGCTTCCCGCTGCCGCTCCCGGATCAGTCGCTGCTGGTAGACGAACAGCGCCGCCGCCCCCAGCAGTCCCCAGTAATAACCTGACCCCAACCCCATCAGCTGCCCGATCCCCAGCAGGATCAGCAGGGTCGCCAGTTGCAGCGCGCCGATGATCCGCTTGTCGTGGCGGCCAAACAGGATGGCGCTCGACTTGAGGCCAAGCTTGAGGTCGTCATCCCTGTCCACCATGGCGTACTCGGTGTCATAGGCGATGGTCCACAGCAGGTTGGCAAGAAACAACAGCCAGGCTTCCGGCGGCAGGGCATTGGCCTGGGCCGCATAGGCCATGGGAATGGACCAGGAGAAGGCCATGCCGAGCACCAGCTGGGGGATGGGGATGAAGCGCTTCATGAAGGGGTAACAGACCGCCAGCAGCAGACCGGCAAAGGACAGGCTGATGGTGAGCGGGTTCAACGTCAGCACCAGGGCGAACGAGAGAAGCGCCAGCACGGCGAACAGCACCAGCACTTCCCGCTCGGCGACCCGCCCCATGGGTAGCGGTCGCCCGGCGGTGCGTTTCACATGACCGTCGAAGTTGCGATCCGCATAGTCATTGATGACACAGCCGGCGGAGCGCATCAGGAAGACGCCCACCACGAACACGGTCAGGATCCAGGGGTCAGGCAGGCCACCAGCCGCCAGACAGAGCGCCCACAGGGTCGGCCACAGCAGCAGCAGGGTACCGATGGGCTTGTCGATGCGGGCCAACTGCGCATAGGCCAGTCCCCGCTCCTTGGTTAACAGCTTCACTCCAGCTCCTTATCCGATGGCAACGAATGAGACGATAGCGAGGGCAGGAAAAGTTCATGGACCAGCAGTGGCCATTGCCCCAGAAACAGGCGGGAACGACGCCCCCAGACGGTGGCGGCCGGACACCAGGGATTGCTCGCTATCTCGAAACAGGCCAGTTGCAGGTGATCCCGCCGCGCCGGTGCATCACCGAAAATGCGCTCTCCCAGCGGCTGCTCTCCCAGATCCTGCAAACCGCCCCCCTGCAAGGCCGCTTCGGCAAACAGGGTCCAACCCAGGATGGCAGGCCCGCCATCACCGTGCAGGATCACCTCGCGGCACATGCCCACGGGGGCCGACACCGCCACCAGCGCCTGCTCGTCCACCGTCAGCGACACGGCGCGATTGCCGAGCAGTTGCACCGAGAGGTGATGATTGTAACGACGCAGGCGCCGGGTCATGGAATCGGCCTCCAGCAACCAGGGACGCAGCGCCTCGGGCGGTTCGCACTCTGCAGGCGCCCGCCACGGGACGAGCTGGACGAGGGGAACAGTCAACTCGGACTTCACAGCTTCACCATCCGGAGATTTCCGTTGTCAGGTTAAAAACCGGTTTATTATCCGTAAATCAATGGCGAATTGTAAGAACATCCGTGCTTGACGGCCCCGATGGCAGCATCAAAAATGGGGCATCCGTCGCTGCCGAGCCATCCAGATGAAGATCTTCAGAATTCTGCTGCTGTCCCTGGGGTGTACCCTCTTGAATACACAGGCCTTCGCCAATGAGGAAGAGGCCACCGATCCCGCCTCCTCCGCCGTCCAGCCGGGATTCGCCTATCACGCTCTGGATCCGGACATCATCACCAACTACCTTGGCGACGGCAAAACCCTCGGCTATGTACGGGTGACGGTAGAGCTGATGGCCACGGACGCTGCCGACCTCAAGTTGCTGGAGCAGCACGACCCCCTGATCCGCGACGCCATCATCCGGCTGATTGGCAGCAAGACGGGCGCACAGATCAAGTCCCTGGTGAACCGGGAAGAGCTGCGCAAGGAGTGTGAGGCCAAGGTCAACGAACTGCTGGTCAAGGAGACGGGCAAGAAGGCGGTCCGCGAGCTCATCTTCACCAAATACCTGTACCAGTAACCACACCGGGAGGGGTCCTGCCCCTCTCACCCGTTGCATTCACTGTCGAGGACGTCATGGGTCACAAGACGCTGTGTGAGTGGCGCCGTCACGAGATCCCCGCCGATCTCAAGACGCTGCGCAAGATTGTGCGCAAACCCAAATTCGTGTGTGGCAAGTGTGCCCGCAGCGCCAATGACAAGGATTATCTGTGCCAGCCGCTGCGGCTGAAACATAAGGAAGGGTAGGTCCCTCTTCTCACGAAGAGATTCACGCAAGATTTCAGAAGAGAGAGGAAGGCTGATTTATTGATCAGTCCAGCCATGGCGACCCTGTTCAAACAGGCGACGGGCCTGCACGTCGTTGGGACAGACGCCGCGATACTCCTCTCCCGACCGTCCTGCCAGATAGAGATGCTCGGGTCGGCAATACCAGGCCAGCCCCTTCTGGCGACCCAGCTCCCAAAGGGCAAGGTCCACTTTTTCCCCGCACTGGGTCTGGTGAAAAGCAACCCGATCGCCAGCAAAACCGAGCTTGCCGTCCGCCTCTCCCACGTCGCTCCACACCTTCTCGCAAGGGTCGTCGGAGTTGGAAACACAGCCCCCGAGCAGGGCGGCATAAAACATGATGACGAGTGAGCGCATATTCATCCTTGGCGTCGTTGGAATCGTTGTTGAACCGCTGCCTGCCTCGTACAGCGTCATTTGAGCAGTTCATTCTAACCAGCCCGCCCCGTTCTCACCAAGGGCTGCCCCCCTCGCCACACAAAAAATCGGGCGGGCACCAGGCCCGCCCTCAGGCGTTACAGGGAGTCACTGATCGTCGAGAGGGTCATAGTCCTGCCAGCTCTCGTCATCCAGCTCCTCCAGCTCGTCTTCCCAGGATTCCGGCTCCCAGTCATCATCGAGATCGAAATCAGGCGTCTGCGTACCCATGCTCATTCTCCTTGGATAGTGCACCGGCCTACAAAGTCTATCCAGAATAATGGGGCTCGCCAGTGGTTCCGATCAGAGCTTTACCAAGGTGCAGCCAGCCACCTGGAGTCATGGCTCCGGTGGCATCCACGCTCTGCTCCAACCCGGTGACAGACCGGGCGAACACGTCGGCTGGCAGTTTCCGCGCAGGACGACGACGCACCAACCGGGTCTTCGGTCACAACGCCTTGAACATGCTTGCCTCGCCCTGTCGTGGCATCGCTCCTCAGGTGCTCTGGCGCTTTTGCAATTGAAAATCCAGGGCGAGGCTCATGCCGGCCACCTCCTCGCCCGCCAGCTGGCGCAGGATCAGCTCCGCCGCCTCCCTGCCCATCTGGTGATAGGGGATCCTGACCGAAGTCAGCGCAGGATGACAGGCGCGCGCCACATCCAGATCGTCGAAACCGGCGATGGCGAGCTTGCCCGGCACGCTCAGATGGCGGCGCTGGCATTCGAACAGCACCCCGGCCGCCAGCTCGTCGTTGACGCAGATCAGCGCATCCAGTTCGGGCCAGCGCAGCAGAAACTCCCCCAGCATGGCCGCCCCCGTGCTAAAACTCGGCAGCTCAGAGGTATTGATGATGGCGTCCGGGGAGAGGTAGTTGTCCAGCAGCGCCTTCTGCCAGCCCTGCATGCGCTGCTGCAGCATCCACTGCTCCTGGCGGGCACAGAGAAAGCCGATGTTGCGATGACCGCGCTCGATGAGGTGGCGGGTCAGCTGATAACCGGCATCGAAGTTGGAGACCCCGACGTTCATGTCGATGGGATGGCGCGCCATGGCTCCCACTTCCACCACCGGCAAGCGGGCCGCCTGCAGGCGCTGCCGGATGACCTCCCCGGGATCCCCCCCAAACAACACCACGGCGGCCGGATTGTGCTGCAGGAAATTGCTGAGCAGGCTGGCCTCCTGCTGCTTCAGGTGCTGGGCATCCCCCAGCATGATCTGGTAGCCCTCGGCGAGCAGGGTCTGCTGCAGCCCGGCAATCATGTCACCGCAGGCGCGCTCCGCCAGGCTGGGGACGATGACCACTATGGTCTGGGAAGTAGCGGAAGCCAGCGCTCCCGCCGCCCGATTGGGGATATAGCCGAGTTCATCCACCGCCGCCTCGATGCGCTCTCGCATCTTGTCTGACACCAGCTCGGGGGTGCGCAGGGCGCGCGACACCGTCATGGCTCCCACGCCAGCCAACTGAGCCACGTCGTTGAGGGTCACCCGACCCGTGCTGCGGCGTTTTTTCGCTTCTGACATCCTTTCCCTTCCTCGGCATACGGGCATTCACTTTAAGGCAAAAGCGGGGCACTGACTATTTGCTCAAACCGGATTTTACCTTCTTTGAGGCCGATAAGGGGCAGGATGAATCCCTTCTGTGAGAGAAATGATAGCGCTATCACAGATCAATGTTAGCGCTATCTGGTAGCGCTAACTTTCGCGATCAAGCTCACAGTTATCAAAGGGCAAGATCGCTAGATTGGCGCCATTCTATCCAGTCCGGACACTGCCATGCTGACCCAATTGCTGACCGAGGAGGTCATTTCCATCGAAGCGGGCGCCCGCGACTGGCACCACGCCATCGAGCTGGCCACCGCCCCCCTGCTGGCCAACGGCACCATAGAGCCCTCCTATGTGGCGGCGCTCTATCGCTCCCACGAGGAGCTCGGCCCCTACTACGTGCTGGGACCGGGCCTGGCCATGCCCCACGCCCGCCCGGAAGACGGCGTCAACCGGTTGGGACTGGCGCTGACCGTGCTGAAGGAGGGGGTCAACTTCGGCTCCGAGGGCAACGACCCGGTGCGGCTGCTGGTCACCCTGGCTGCCAGCGACAGCAACTCCCACGTGGAGACCATCGCCCAGCTGGCCGAGCTGTTCATGAATGAAGAAGACGTGGCGGCCATCATGGCGGCCACCAGCAAAGACGACATCCTGCGCATCCTGGCGCGCTACTGATCTGCGCCACGGCGCACCTGACAGAGGAAGAGAGCATGAAAATTCTGGTTGTATGCGGACACGGCCTGGGCACCAGCCTGATGATGGAGATGAGCATCAAGAGCATTCTCAAGGAGCTGGCCGTGACGGCCGAGGTGGATCACCGGGATCTCGCCTCCGCCGGCAGCGAGAGCGCCGAGATCTTTGTCGCCACCCGCGACATCGCCGAACAACTGGTCAGCATGGGTGTCAACGGTCGGCTGGTATCGCTGGACAACATGGTCGACAAGGCCGCCATGAAAGAAAAACTCGCCATCGCCCTGCGCGAGCTGGGCGCACTCTAACCCCTTTGCGACTGTCTGGGCGGCTGGTGAGCCGCCGCTTCCATCTGCTTGGAGCTGACCATGGAATTTTTCAATTTTCTGATGTTTGACGTGCTGTCGGAGCCGGCCGTGCTGGTCGGCCTCATCGCCCTCATCGGCCTGATCGCCCAGAAGAAACCGGTGACCGAGTGCATCAAAGGCACGGTCAAGACCATCATGGGCTTCGTCATCCTGGGGGCTGGCGCCACCCTGGTGGTGAACTCCCTTGGCGACTTCGCCACCATCTTCCAGCACGCCTTCGGCATCAAGGGGATGGTGCCCAACAACGAGGCGATCGTCTCCATCGCCCAGCAGTCGTTCGGCAAGGAGATGGCGATGATCATGTTCTTCGCCATGCTGGTGAACATCCTGATCGCCCGGCTCACCCCGTGGAAATTCATCTTCCTGACCGGTCACCACACCCTGTTCATGTCGATGATGGTAGCGGCCATCCTCTCCGCCGGCGGCATGAGCGGCATCCCGCTCATCGCGGTGGGCAGCCTGGTGGTCGGCGTGACCATGGTGCTGTTCCCGGCCCTCGCCCACCCCTACATGAAGCAGATCACCGGCTCCGATGACGTGGCACTCGGCCACTTCTCCACCTGCTCCTACGTGCTGGCCGGCTGGATCGGCGCCAAGTTCGGCAACAAGGCCCACAGCAGCGAAGAGGTGCAGGTGCCCAAGAGCCTGCTGTTCCTGCGCGATACCCCGGTGGCCATCTCCTTCACCATGGGCATCATCTTCCTCATCACCTCCGCCTTCGCCGGCCCCGAGTTCGTCGCCAGCGTCGCCAAGGGCAAGCACTGGTTCATGTTCTCCCTGATGCAGTCCATCACCTTCGCCGCCGGTGTCTACGTCATCCTGCAGGGGGTGCGGATGGTCATCGCCGAAATCGTGCCGGCCTTCAAGGGGATCTCCGACAAGCTGGTGCCCAACGCCAAGCCGGCGCTCGACTGCCCCATCGTCTTCCCCTATGCCCCCAATGCGGTGCTGATCGGCTTCCTGTCGAGCTTTGCCGCCGGTCTGGTAGGCATGGTGCTGCTCTACCTGATGGGGTTCACCGTCATCATTCCGGGCGTGGTGCCGCACTTCTTCGTCGGCGCGGCGGCCGGGGTGTTCGGCAACGCCACCGGCGGCCGTCGCGGCGCCCTGCAGGGGGCCTTCGCCAACGGCCTGCTGATCACCTTCCTGCCGGTGTTCCTGCTGCCGGTACTGGGAGATCTGGGCTTTGCCAACACCACCTTCAGCGATGCCGACTTCGGTGTGGTGGGGATCCTGCTCGGCCTCATCGTACGCTGATCACTCTTGCTCATCGGGGGCATGGCCAGCGGTGCCATGCCCCCACTCATCTTCCCGCACTGCCAGCCGGGCCCCACCAGCCCGAACAACGTCGAAAATATGTGCAAACACAGTGCGTTGGATCGGATTTTCACCCCATAGCGGCAGCATCTGACAGGGGAGTGCGATATGCTGATGCGCTGACGTTCCACCCGACCTCGCTCGAGGCCCTTTCCATGAAATACCTGGTAGTACAAACCAAACAGATAGGAGATGTGCTGATCTCCACCGCACTGTGCAACAACCTCAAGCAGCACGACCCTGCCGGGGAAGTTCACTATCTGGTCATGGATTACTGCGCGGGCATGGCAGAGGGAAACCCCAACATCGATCGATTGATCGTCATCGAGAAGGCGCGCCGCAACGAGTGGCGCTACATGAAGGATTTGCTGCTGGGCATTCGCCGCGAGCGCTACGATGTGGTGATCAACAGCCAGGGCCAGATGATAGGTCTGCTCACCTGCCTCATCTCCGGCGCCCGCCTGCGGATCGGCTTCGACTCCTTCCCATGGCGCCTGGGCCACAACCGCATCGTGCGCTTTCGCCATGACACCGAGCATCAGGGCAACAGCACCCTGGTGGACGACCGGTTTTCACTGCTCAAGCCCCTCGGCCTCGCCAGGGAGGATCGCAACTACTATCTCTGGCTCAGCGACGCGGAGAGACAACGGGGGCGCGAGACCCTGCTGGCCGCTGGCGTCGACACGACCCGGCCACTCATCGCCATGGGAGTGAACTCCCTCGGGCATTACAAGCGCTGGCCCATCGACTGCTTCGCCAAGGTCGCCCAGTGGCTCATCGAGGAGCACAATGCCCAGATCCTGGTCTATTGCGGACCGGGGGAAGAGGAGTACAACCGGGGGCTGAAGCCGCTGCTGCCAGAAGCGCTGCAGGCCAGCGTGTTTGACCATGTTCAGACCCGCTCGGTACGGGAGCTGGTGGGGCTCTTCGTCCATTGCCAGCTGTTCGTTGGCAACGACACAGGCCCGCGCCATATGGCGCAGGCGCTGGAAATACCGCTGCTGACCATAGTGGCGCCTGGTGGCGACAAGATCATCGCCAACCCGGTGAACCACCCCCGTTATCAAGCCATCGATATCTTCGATGCCAAGGGAGAGGATTTCCAGCTGCCAACCCAGGAGAAGGACTTCTTCGATGAAGCCCTGTTCCGCGCAATTACGCCGGAGCTGGTGAAGACTCGTCTACTCACCCTGCCCGGATGGCAGACACCCACCCCCTGAACGCTTCTGCGAACTCATCGAGATCGAGAGAATTGATCTCCTGCTGCAGCACGTTTTTGGAAAAAATCACGACCGCATCAGCCTGGTTTGGATGCCATTCGGTGAAATTTTCACTACCGCCACCAATATCGGGGTTATAAAGCCCCAAGACTGGCAATTGAAGCCCCGTCGCTATGTGGATGGTGGCTGTGTCCACCGAAACCAGCCCTTGGCAATGACGCATCTGAGTAAACAGCCCTCCCAGAGAAGGGACCTCTGGCGAGATCAGGATTCGCTCAGGTGCCGACACGCGGGCTTTCAGAGCTGAGACCTCCTGCTCCATTCCAGCAGGAAAGAGCAGACACAAGTGATGGGGGCAAGCCGCCAACATGCTCTCCAGCATGGGGACTATCCGCTCAGGCTGCAATCGACGCGAGCGCCCGCTACCATAAGGATTGAAAGCGATAACCCTCTGATTCACTGGCCACCACTCTGCAAGCTTTGTCTCCCATGCTGTGTCCATTGGCACTATATAGCGGGTATCGGGATTGGTAATGCCCATCCTGGACAACAGAAGAGAAAATTTGTCGGCGAAGTGCAAGCCTGCTGAAGCCTTCCCTAGTTTGATATCAACGCAAGCCAGACTATCGTCCATTCCCACAATATGAGAGGCATCGACTCGGGTCAGGAAGTAGATGTCCTTCATCTTGAGATGCTTACCGAGATGAACCAGATAACCCACAGTTCCCAAGCGATGGGCCAGCCGTTTCAATTCACCATAACTGGGGCGCTTGGGCACCTCTATGACCTTGTCAGCCTTGAAGTGTTCGCGAAAGAGTGGCGCGACGTCAGGAGTGGTCACAATCCAGACTTCACGTTCCGGTTGAGCACATCGAATCTCTCTGGGAACCCAAGAGGAGATAATACTATCGCCCAATTTGGCATCCCAGCGGATTATCACTACAGGTCCGTTATCAGGTTTAGAGTTTATGTTGATGCGGTCAAATAGTTTGATGCCTAGGTATCGACGAATGCGATCTCTTGCATGTTGTAAAAAGCCTAATATCTGCATGAACAATCCATTTTCATAAATCTATATTTTGTTTTTTGTTTTTTGTTTTTATATAAAAGACATAGTTATACATGTCATTAAGAAATCGCTCCTTGGCCCTGTAATACTCTTTTCGAATTCGACCGATAATATTTCTTGAGGCTGGCTTCACCCTAGCCCCGATGTCTGAGTCCTCTCCGCTTTGCCATGCCAATGGTGGCTCGACACCATAATTATTGACCTTATGTAAATACTCTTTATCCATGAAGTCATCGACCGGCCAAAACCATGTTTCCGATGCGGATAAAAATTTTGAGGCGGCAACTGGAGAGATAATATAAGCATGAGCACAACTGGGGCCCGTCATATATTTCACAACTGAATGGCTCTCATCTATCTTTAACATATCTATCCACGGACCGATCCCCGGCAAAGAGCTACAAGTCCCACGCCCTAACCGAATATACTCAAACTCTCTGGATAGACCCTTCAGTTCACTCAAGACAGATTTAATATCAGCAGAGAACTCAATATCGTCCTCCATAATGAGCAACGGTTCCCCCAAACGTAAGCACTCATTCCAAAGTGATCTATGGCTTGAAAAACACCCCTGCTCTCCCTTTGTCAGTTCATGTCCTTTTTCCCACATTCGTTGAGCATTATCATACTCTTTTATCTCCGTTGTGAGTCCGTTCAAAGCATCGAAAAATGTAAAGTCCAGTCCAAACGAAGATAGTTCACGAGATATTTTTTCTCGTCGGACAATCGATGTCGCCAAACTAATGACGCGAATCTTCATTTTGACTCCCAAAGACGATGGATGCTGTCATAACCAACGACGCGACAAAGAAACTGATACCTGAATTGTGGCCAAAGAACGCCTGACTGAGGCAATAGTCTATAGATGAGAACGTGGTAACAATAAGCAAGGTGGCCCCACAATGCACATCGATATTATGAGGCTGGCGCAATTTCCTCCTCACTATAAGCACAGGAGCAATCAACATGAACAACAAGGAACCCAGCCCCAAAATGCCAC
The DNA here is from genome assembly GCF_040907765.1 of Aeromonas sp. s9. NCBI lineage: Bacteria > Pseudomonadati > Pseudomonadota > Gammaproteobacteria > Aeromonadales > Aeromonadaceae > Aeromonas > Aeromonas sp. s9. Next base: position 15,203 of record NZ_JBFOCK010000054.1, on the reverse strand, counting down.
GTTTAGCCATTTCATCGAGAAATTGATTATGGGCATGAGAATTGAAGTTGAAAATAAACTGAGTTATCTTCCCCTGTTCCAATTGTGCCTTCTGTGATTCTCTTATCCCATGGTTACCCCAGCCAAACAGTGGCTTCTCTGTGAAACTTTGCCAAGCACTTTTCCATAGCTGCAGCCTGATACCGAGAGAAGTGTTGAGATTTGTCTTGTCCATATACTGGCTGATATCGCGCTGCGCCAGCTCAATTCTTTTTTCCACGCCACTCTCTGGCTGAACAACGAAGAAAACACCACAAAGAAGAACACTTATCACCATAATCAGGGTTCCCTTACGATAAAGGCACTCCTTAAACAACATTGCGATAGTGATCAAGATGACGGGGAGCATCACCCAGCCACCACGGGAACCCGAGAGAAAGCTGGCGCCCATGCCGGCACAGGTTCCCACCAGCATGAAAAGTGCGAAAGCCAGCTTCCCCTTCTTCTGCGCCCACAACAAACCACAGAGGCAAAACAATCCCAGTGACATGGCAATATTGCCGCTCTGAATTGGCATCACATCGCCAAATGCTCGCTCATAAGCCAAAAAGAACTTGTCATGGATAGCGATGGCAAACGCAAGAATGGCACCAATACCGCAACCCGACAGCAATATATTGAGGCGTACCGGCATGCAGGCCACTAAAGGCAATATGGCAGCCGCCATCAGCGCCTTGCTTGCCCTATCAATCTCACTGAACTTACCTCCATCCAGCCACACAGAAAGAGACATAACCAGAAAATAGAGCAACAAACCGAGTCCAATTAGCTTGAGTTCCCGAGGCATTGCCCAGGACTCACGCCTCTTCGTACACATAAAGTAAAGGCTGGCTAACAATAATACGGCGGGCCCATAAGAGTACCCACTTGAAACAGACAACGACAATGCCCCAAACAAGAAGGCTGACAGTTGCACCACCCAAGGCAAGACTTGGTCACAAGACAACTTAAACAAACCCTGGCGGGCCGACGAATCTGTACTTGAGGACATGCTCTTCTCTGTAACGGTCTTATTTTCTGAAGACATAGTTGCCACGGATCTTGCGCCACAGGCCGAACATGTCGGTGCGGGGGAAGATGGCGATCCGGCGGATCTGGAACGGATCCCGGTGCATGGCTCTGGGGCCGCTATTGGTGGCCACAGCATAGCGATAACCGGCGGCAACGGCCTGGGCTTTTGCACTGTCGTTCAGATCCCCGTAAGGATAGGCAAACGAGATCAGGGGATGGCCGAGCAACTGCTCCAGCCAGGCCTTGTTGGCCTGGATCTGGTGGGCCTGCTCCTCTGGGGGGAGCGTGCTCAGGCGGGGGTGAGTCAGGGTATGGCCCCCGATCTCCACATGACCGGAGGCCACCAGCGCCTTGATTTCGTCCGGGGTCATCAGGGTCACCGGGGTATCGGGGTGAGTCGGGTGCTCCACATCCCAACGATTGTGATCCTCACCGGTCACCACATAGACCACCGCCTTGTAGCCATACTTTTCCAGTAGCGGCAGCATGCGGGTGAGGTTGTCCCGATAGCCGTCGTCCACGGTGATCATCAGGTACTTCTTGCCGTATTGCAGCCGGTGGATGAACCCGTTCTCCGCCAGGTCGGCAAATGTCAGCGTCTCGTAGCCCAGCCACTTCATCAGCTTGAGGTGCTTCTCGAACATGGCGACCGGGAGCCAGGTGCCATGCACTCCCTTTTCGCTCTCGTGCTCGATGAAGCGGTGATACATGATGACCGGCATCTCCCGGCGCAGGGTCTCGACCACGGCATCCTGATAGACGGATTCCAGCCCGGTCACGACGCCTTGCAAATCATACTCTTGCAGGATCCGTTGACGCACTGGGTCTGGCACCACCTTGGAGGCCAGCGCCGAAGGGATCTGCGCCTTCAGCCCGGCAAAGTCGATGGCCAGATCCCTGGGGCCGATGTCGCCGAAGTTGCTGGCGAGGGCCTCGTCCAGATTCTGCTCCGTCACCAGACCGATGGCCCTGGCTTCGCCGATGGCAAACGCCGGACGACCGCACAGCAGCGCCTCCATCGCCACCCGACCGGCACCGATCACCAGATCGCAGCCCGCCATCAGGGCGGGCACATCGTCCACATAGCCGACGAAGTCGACCTTGTCCTGAAAACGGGCAAAACGCGCCGGCACCTGGGTGCCGCTGACGATGCGCACCCGGCAGGCTTCCAGATCCAGTACCTCGTCCAGCAACCGGTAGCAGAGCTCCCCCTTGGGACCGCTCAGCCGACCAATGATGGCGATCACCGGTTTGTCGTTGTCCGGTATCGGCACGGGCTGGAACTTGTCGGTCTCGATGCCGTTGCGCAGCACCTGCACCATGGCCGGGTCCACCCCCAGGTTGTCGATGATCTGGCTGGCGATATCCTCGCACACCGCCACCGCCCGATAGCCCAGCGCATGGAATGCCTTGCGGGAGGCGTGTACCGGCTGGCGCCCGTGCACCGTGGTGATCATGGGGGTGCCGGTCAGCTTGCAGGCGACGTAGCTGCTCCAGCCCGAGGCGCGCGAATGGGCGTGCACAAGCTGGATCCTGTGCTTGCGGATCAGATAGATGAGATAGAAGACGTGCCAGAAGCGGCGCAGGATGCTGCGCTTGTTGAAACGCAACCGAAAGACCGGCCCCAGAGTCGGTTTGGTCAGGGTGTCAGAGACGTAGAAAACCTGGTGGCCACGGCGGGTCAGCTCGTTGCCGACCGTGGTGGCATAGACCTCCGCGCCCGTCACTTCGAGCTGGGAGAGAGCCATCAATATGTTCATGCAAGCGCATCCGATCGACGGGTGGCCAGAGCCACCCGCCAGAGGAGGATCAAGCCCGGTTCAACCAGGCCATGTAATCGGCCACGCCTTCGGCCACAGTCTTGAACTCGCCGTCATAGCCGACGCCGCGCAACTTGGTGAGATCCGCCTGGGTGAAGCTCTGGTAGCGACCCTTGAGGTGATCCGGGAAGGGAATGTATTCGATGGCGCCTTTCTGGTGATGCCTGATCACGGCTTCCGCCACGTTCTGGAACGGCTCAGCCCGGCCGGTGCCGCAGTTGAAGATGCCGGAGTGCTGCGGGTTCTGCCAGAACCAGAGGTTCACCTTGCAGACGTCGTCCACGTAGATGAAGTCGCGCATCTGGCCGCCATCCGGGAAACCGTCACAGCCCTCGAACAGCTTGGGATTGTCACCCTGCTTCACCTGGGTATTGAGGTGGAAGGCCACGGACGCCATGGAGCCCTTGTGCTGCTCGCGGGGACCATAGACGTTGAAGTACTTGAGACCCACCACCTGAGAGTTGATCTCCGGCATCCAGCGACGCACGTACTGATCGAACAGCTGCTTGGAGTAGCCGTAGACGTTGAGGGGCTGCTCGAACCTCGGGTCTTCGATGAAGTTGTCGTTGCGCCCACCATAGGTCGCGGCGGAAGAGGCATAGATGAAGGGGATTTCCCGCTCGATGCAGTAGTGGAACAGATCCTTGGAGTACTCGTAGTTGACCTCCATGATGAACTTGCCGTTCCACTCGGTGGTCGCGGAGCAGGCGCCTTCGTGGAAGATCACCTCGATGCCGTCATCCCACTCCTCGAATTCGTCACCGGAGACGATCCGCGCCTGGAACTCGTCCTTGTCCATGTAGTCGGCGATGGTGAGGTCGACCAGGTTGACGAACTTGGTGCCGTCGGTCAGGTCATCAATGACCACGATATCGGTCCGTCCTTGAGCGTTCAGCTGCTTGACCAGATTGCTGCCGATAAAGCCAGCACCGCCAGTTACTACGATCATGGAGTTTGCCTCGCGTACGTTGTGGCCCCGTGTGACTGCCTGTTAAAGCTGTGTATAGTGGGCCAATTTGAAATTGCCGAAAAGTTTATCACGGGCCGCAAGGGGATTCGACCTCGATGACTTTTCCCCTTAGGGCCCGGCAGAGGGACCAGCGATGAAGACCAGAGACAGGATCATCCACAGCGCCACCGAGCTGTTCAACGATCAGGGCGAGCGCAACATCACCACCAACCACATTGCCGCACACCTTGGCATCAGCCCGGGCAACCTTTACTACCACTTCAGAAACAAAGAAGACATCATCCACTCCATCTTCGATCAGTACGCCCGCCACCTGAGCGACAGCTTCACTCCGATCCGCAGCAGCGAGATCCGGCTGGAGGATCTGATGGGCTACCTGGATGCCATCTTCTATTTGATGTGGCAGTTCCGCTTCTTCTACGCGAACCTGCCGGACATCCTGAGTCGCGACGAGCTGCTGCAGCAGAAATACCTCAAGGCACAGGAGCAGCTCCGAGCCACCGTGGAGACGCTGCTCAGAAGCCTGCGCGAAGGCGGCATCATCGCCGTCAGCGATGAAGACCTGCCGGATCTCGGTCAGACCATCAAGATGGTCGTCACCTGCTGGATCCCGTTCCAGATCGCCCAGGCCCCGGCCACCCGCATCACCAAACCCCTGCTCTATCAGGGGGTCTTGCGGGTGCTGTTTTTGCTGCGCCCCTACGTGCAGCCACAGGTGGCCCCCCAGATACATCAACTGGAGCAACATTATCACCAACTGGCCCAACCAGCCGGGTGAGATCTGTTTCACAATTGTTGATTATCAGCATAAAAATTTGAATTTATACGCAGGGATTACAGTAAAATGTTGCCCATTCTAGGGTCTGTCGGCGTTTCGTCGCGACCGTGACGACGCCGAACCATGCGGGTTGCACGGCCCGGGATCCTGATAACACAGTCGATACAGCAATGAGGACCGAGGATGTCTAACGGATTCTATCGTCACCTGACCGAACAGCTCGAACAGGTCAAGGCGGAAGGGCTATACAAGCAGGAGCGCATCATCACCTCGGCCCAGCAGGCCCAGATTGCGGTGGGTGGCGAGCAGGTACTGAACTTCTGTGCCAACAACTACCTGGGGCTGGCCAACCATCCCGACCTGATTGCCGCCGCCCATCAGGGGCTCGAGAGCCACGGCTTCGGCATGGCCTCGGTGCGCTTCATCTGCGGTACCCAGGACCAGCACAAGGAACTGGAGCAGAAGCTGTCCGCCTTCCTCGGCACCGAAGACAGCATCCTCTACTCCTCCTGCTTCGACGCCAACGGCGGTCTGTTCGAGACTCTGTTCGGTGCCGAAGACGCCATCATCTCCGACGCCCTCAACCATGCCTCCATCATCGATGGGGTGCGGTTGTGCAAGGCCAGGCGCTATCGCTACGCCAACAACGACATGGCCGAACTGGAAGCCCAGCTCAAGCAGGCCGATGCCGACGGAGCCCGCTTCAAGCTGATCGCCACCGACGGCGTCTTCTCCATGGATGGCGTCATCGCCGACCTCAAATCCATCTGCGATCTGGCCGACAAGTACGACGCGCTGGTGATGGTGGATGACTCCCACGCCGTCGGCTTCATCGGCGAGAATGGCCGCGGTACCCACGAATACTGCGAGGTGATGGAACGGGTCGACATCATCACCGGCACCCTGGGCAAGGCGCTGGGTGGCGCGTCCGGTGGCTACACCTCCGGCAAGAAAGAGGTGATCGACTGGTTGCGTCAGCGCTCCCGTCCCTACCTCTTCTCCAACTCCCTGGCACCCTCCATCGTCTCGGCCACCATCAAGGTGATCGACATGCTGGCCGAGGGTCACGACCTGCGTGCCCGCCTCAAGGAGAACAGTGCCTACTTCCGCGAGCGCATGAGCGCCGCCGGCTTTACCCTGGCCGGCGCCGATCACGCCATCATTCCGGTCATGCTGGGGGATGCCAAACTGGCCGCCGAGATGGCGAGCCGCATGCTGGCCGCCGGTATCTACGTGGTGGGCTTCTCCTTCCCCGTGGTACCCAAGGGTCAGGCGCGCATCCGGACCCAGATGTCCGCCGCCCATACCCGGGAGCAACTGGACAAGGCGATCGATGCCTTCATTCGCATCGGTCGCGAGCTCGGTGTGATTTGATCACATGGCTGGCTGATTAAAACGGGGGCCAAGGTTGGGCCCCATTTTATTACCCTCTGTACCCGGCATGGCGCCGTGAGGAATCTGTCATGAAAGCACTCTCCAAACTCAAATCCGAAGTCGGCATCTGGATGACCGATGTCCCGGCTCCCGAGCTCGGCCACAACGATCTGCTCATCAAGATCCGCAAGACCGCCATCTGCGGCACCGACATGCACATCTACAACTGGGACGAGTGGGCCCAGAAGACCATTCCCGTCCCCATGGTGGTGGGGCACGAGTATGTGGGAGAGGTGGTCGCCGTCGGCCAGGAAGTGCGCGGCTTCGCCATCGGCGATCGCGTCTCCGGCGAAGGCCACATCACCTGCGGCCACTGCCGCAACTGCCGTGCCGGTCGCACCCACCTGTGCCGCAACACCATTGGTGTGGGTGTGAACCGCCCGGGTTCCTTCGCCGAATACCTGGTGATCCCGGCCTTCAACGCCTTCAAGCTGCCGGACAACATCCCCGATGAGCTGGCCGCCATCTTCGATCCGTTCGGCAATGCCGTGCACACCGCCCTCTCCTTCGACCTGGTGGGTGAAGACGTGCTCATCACCGGCGCAGGCCCCATCGGCATCATGGCCGCTGCCGTCTGCCGTCACGTTGGCGCCCGTCACGTGGTGATCACCGACGTCAACGAATACCGGCTGGAACTGGCCCGCAAGATGGGCGCCACCCGTGCCGTCAACGTGGCCAAGGAGAAGCTCTCCGATGTCATGGAAGATCTCGGCATGACCGAAGGGTTCGATGTAGGGCTGGAGATGTCCGGGGTGCCCAGCGCCTTCCAGGACATGATCGACAAGATGAACCACGGCGGCAAAATCGCCATGCTCGGCATTCCTCCCTCCACCATGGCCATCGACTGGGGCAAGGTGATCTTCAAGGGACTCTTCATCAAGGGGATCTACGGCCGCGAAATGTTCGAAACCTGGTACAAGATGGCAAGCCTCATCCAGTCTGGCCTGGATCTCAGTCCCATCATCACCCATCACTTCCACATCGACGACTTCCAGCAGGGCTTCGAAGCCATGGGCTCGGGCAAGTCCGGCAAGGTGATCCTGAACTGGGATTGACGACACGCGAGGGGCGCCTGGGCAATCAGCGCGCCCTCTCTTGTTCAGCCTCACGAAACCCGGCGCATGCCGGGTTTTTTTATGTGGGATCACCCCTTCCCGCTCTACCACTTTGTTTGCAGATTGCTTAACACTTCACACACAAGCGTTTAAATGGCTGTAACTATTCGGTTATAATCCCGTCGTTTTCTGGGGATAATAATAGCCTGCTGGGAGTACATGAGCGTGTTGAAAAAACTGAGCTATTTGCTGGCTGCCGGGATGGCGGCTGCCACTCTGTCCGGCGCCGTCCTTGCCGCCGATGACATGTCGACAGAGGCCATCGCCGAGCGTATTGCCCCGGTTGGCCAGGTTTATACCGCCAAGGATCTGGAAGGCATTGCGACCGCGGCGGCGGCGCCTGCAGCAGCCTCCTCCGGCCCACGTGACGGAGAGACCGTGTTCAAGGGTGCCTGCTTCGCCTGCCACGATACCGGTGCCGCCGGCGCCCCCAAGCGAGGTGACAAGGCCGCCTGGGAGCCACGCATCGCCCAGGGATTCGACACCTTGCGCAAACACGCCATCGAAGGCTTCACCGGCAAGGCTGGCATGATGCCACCGCGGGGGACCTGCGCCACCTGCAGTGACGAAGAGATCGAGAACGCCATTCACTACATGATCGACAAGCTCTAAGTAATTGAAAGGGCTCCTCTTGCAGCCCTTTCAATCCCATCACTTCCGACTACGCTTGAAGGTAAGTTTTTTCGGGAGTGTTGCATGTCAGTTCAGCCCACCACACCGCCAGACTCGCACTCCTTGCTGGCGGTCGTCTCCTCCATCATGGATTTCCCCGCCCCCGGCATTGCCTCCCACGAGGATTACGCCCGACTGGTCGGTCTGCTGGACACACTCTGCCCTCTGCAACATTTCGCCATGCTGGGGCTGGCCGACGGGGGGCTGAACTGGCGCTACACCTATCAGCTTCCCGACGTGTTCAAGCAACAATTGGGACGGGAAGAACCTCGCCTCACCGAACAGCTCACCCGGCTCGATGAAGGTCAGGGCTGGTGCGTGCAGCCTGTGGAGCATATCGACGTGCAGTGGTTGCTGGCACGCAGCACCCCGGATCAGGCACCCACCCTGAGGCTGCTGCTGGAGTGCCTGGCCAAACGCCTGCACGAAACCCAGACCGGTACCCAGCTGGCGGGGCAGGCTTCCCCTCTCATGCAACGGGATCCCCAGTGGCAGGAGAAAATCGAGAAGATCGGCCGAGTGATGCGCCTGGCTCACAACCTGCCTCAGCATGCCCTGTTTGCCCAGTTGGAAGCTGTGTTGCGCCAGATGCTCTCGGTCAGCGACATGTTGCTGGTCCGGCTGGAAAACCAGCGACTGGAGCGACTCTATCCACCACACCTGACATACGACGATGACATCATTCGGGCCATGTGCCACAGCACCAACAGCGTAGAGCGCCATGAAGAGGGGCTTTACTGGTACAGCCTGCCCCTGCGCCAGCAGCAGCAATACTTTGCCCACCTCATCCTCAACATGACCCGGCCTCTGGAAACCGATGACAGGCTGTTCCTCGATTTCCTGCGCCATCAGCTGACCCTGTTGCTGGAGCTCAAAAGGGTGCGACAGCAACTCGATGAGCTCAACTCGGAGGAGTCCATCAACCAGCGACTCCAACAGCTGCGCCAAACCAACCTGAGGTTGCAGAAACGGCTCAAGCATCATCAGGAGCTGGAGCGGCGGCTCCAGTTCAATGCCCTGCACGACCCGCTGACCCAGCTGCCAAACCGGGCGCTGCTGATGAATCACCTGCATCATGCCATGACCCGCTACCGCCGTTATCAGACAGCCGGCTTCACCCTGATCTTCGTCGATGTGGATCACTTCAAGCAGGTTAATGACGCCCTGGGCCACAGTGCCGGCGATCAGTTGCTGCAGGAGCTGGGCAGCAGGCTGCAAGGCTGCATCCGGCAAAATGACATGGTGGCGAGGCTCGGAGGGGACGAATTCGTCATCTATCTGGACAACAACCAGCGGGAAGAGGACATCAGCCCCGTGCTCAATCGCCTGATTGGCCGTATCGGCCATCCGTTCCGGCTCCAGGGCAACGAACTGACCATCACCGTCAGTCTGGGGGTCGCCAGCGTGACGGAGCAAACGGCCGATGTCAGTGAACTGCTGCACCAGGCAGACCTCGCCATGTACCAGGCCAAGCGTAACGGCCGCAGCCGCATCGTCATGTATTCGGAGGCCTGTACCGAACAGGCGGGGTCACCGGAAGAGCGGCTCTTCAGAGCCTTGCGGGAAGGGCGGATTGTGCCCTACTTCCAGCCGGTGATCAGGCTGTGTGACAGCCGCCTGGTCGGACTGGAGGTGATGGCGCGCTGGATAACGGAGGAAGGAGAGCTCAAGGATGCATTCGACTTCATTCCTCTGGCGGAACAGTGCGGCCTCATTCAGGATCTGGACCGCCAGATCCTCAAGCGCACCTGCCAGCAACTGAAGCTTTGGCAACCCGCCTCCGGGGTCGGTCGTTTCAGGATAGCCATCAACCTCTCCGGCAAGCACCTGGCCAGCCACGAGCAGATCATGCAACTGCTCACCATCATGGAGGAGGAGGGTGTCATCCCCGCATGTTTCATCTTTGAGTTCAACGAACGCGAGCTCTCCCGGCAGAGTGCCGACTCCCTCACTGCCCTGCATGAACTGAGGGCGAAAGGGATCCAGGTCAGCCTGGATGACTTCGGCACCGGCTTCTCTTCCCTCAACGCCCTGTTTCACTTCCCGGTGGATTACATCAAGGTGGACGATAGCTTCACCCATCGCATGTTGAACTCCCCCAAGGATCTGGCGCTGATCCGTGCCATGCGGGACATCTGCCAGGACCTCGACTTCACCCTGGTGGTCGAGGGGATCGAAAATCAGCAGCAGTTGCAAAAGCTCATCGAGCTTGGCTGCGCCCTCGGGCAAGGGCGCCACATCTCGCCCCCGCTGCCGGGAGCCGATATTCCCCCTCTGCTGGGTCAGGCTGCCCGAGAGACCAAGCCTTCCGACCTCAATCCTTCTTGAACAGGGCCCGCAGGTTGGCGACACCAACCTGCCCCTTCTGCTGGCGCTCCTCGGCCGTCACCTTCTTCTGGTTTTCCCACTCCAGGTCATCCTGGGGCAGCTCCAGCAGGAAGCGGCTCGGCTCCGGCCGCACCGACTCGCCAAACTGGCGGCGCTCCTTGCAGAGAGTAAAGGTCAGCTCGGTCTGGGCCCGGGTGATCCCCACATAAGCGAGGCGCCGCTCCTCCTCCACGTTGTCCTCGTCGATGCTGGTCTGGTGCGGCAGCAGCCCCTCCTCCATACCCACCATGTAGACATAGGGAAACTCCAGTCCCTTGGAGGCGTGCAATGTCATCAGCTGCACCTGATCCGCCTCATCCTCCCCTTCGTTACGCTCCATCATGTCCCGCAGGGTGAGCCGGGTAACCACCTGAGCCAGCGTCATCGACTCCTCCAGCTCATCCCCTTCCAGCATCTCGCTGATCCAGCGATAAAGGGTGGAGACGTTTTGCATCCGCATCTCCGCCGCCTTCGGACTGGGGGAGGTCTCATAGAGCCACTCCTCGTAGTGGATCTCCTTGATCATGTCCCGTACCGCCTCCACCGGATTGCCGCGCAGCGCCTGATCGCCAAGCCTCACCAGCCAGTTGGTGAAGGCCTGCAGGGCGGATAGACCGCGCCCGGAGAGGTGTTGCTCCAGCCCCAGCTCGAAGCTGGCGGCAAACAGGCTCTTGCCGCGCTGGTTGGCGTACTGGCCCAGTTTTTCGAGGGTAGTGGGGCCTATCTCGCGGCGCGGCAGGTTGACCACCCGCAGGAAGGCAGTGTCCTCATCCGGGTTAACTAGCAGCTTGAGGTAGGCCATGATGTCCTTGATCTCGGTGCGGGAGAAAAACGAGGTACCGCCGGAGATACGGTAGGGAATGCGGTTGGTCATCAGCGCCTTCTCGAAGATGCGCGACTGATGGTTGCCCCGATAGAGGATCGCGTAATCCTTGAACCGGGTGCGGTTCATGAACTTGTGGCCCATCAGCTCGGCGGCGATACGCTCCGCCTCGTGCTCCTCATTCTTGGCAAACAGCACCTTGAGCTTCACCCCCTCGTCCAGCTCGGAGAAGAGCGCCTTGTCGTAGACATGGGGATTATTGGCGATCAGGATGTTGGCGCACTTGAGAATACGCCGCTTGGAGCGGTAGTTTTGCTCCAGCTTGATGAGCCGCAGATTGGGGAAATCTTCGTTCAGCAGCACCAGGTTCTGCGGCTTGGCACCGCGCCAGGAGTAGATGGACTGGTCGTCGTCCCCCACCACGGTGAAGCGGGCCCGCTCGCCGACGATCTGCTTCACCAGCTCGTACTGGCTGGTGTTGGTGTCCTGGTATTCGTCGACCAGCAGATAGCGGATCTTGTTCTGCCAGCGCTCGCGCACCTCCTGATTGCTCTTGAGCAGCAGGGTCGGCATCACGATGAGGTCGTCAAAATCCAGCGCGTTATAGGCCACCATCTGGCGGTGATAACGCTCGTAGAGCTGGGCCATCAACACCTCTTCCGGCCCGCGGGCGATGCGCATGGCGCGGGCTGGCAGGATAAGGTCGTTCTTCCAGTTGGAGATTTGGCTGATAAGGGCCGAGAGCTTGTCCTTGTCGTTGTCGAGCTCGTCTTCAGTCAACTCTTTCAGCAGCGCCAGCTGATCGGTGTCATCGAACAGGGAGAAGTTGGCCTTGAGGTTCAGGCTCTTGTGCTCGCGGCGGATGATCTCGAGCCCCAGAGTGTGGAAGGTGGAGACCATCAGCCCCCGCGCCTCCTTGCGACCCAGGGTCTGACCGACCCGCTCCTTCATCTCCCGCGCCGCCTTGTTGGTAAAGGTGACCGCCGCTATGTTGCGTGCGTTGTAGCCGCACTGCTGTACCAGATAGGCAATCTTGTTGGTGATGACGCGGGTCTTGCCCGATCCGGCACCCGCCAGCACCAGGCAAGGGCCGGAGACATACTTGACCGCTTCGTTCTGATTGGGGTTGAGCTTCATGGGCCGGATCTCTTGGCTTATGATGAGGGGCGGCATTGTAGCAGAGATCCCGCGGGCAGCCGAAACCGGGCACGGGATCCCGCCACTTCATCTTGTGTTTGCCCGCCATTTTCCGGATCATGACCGACTTTTCCAGACGAGATGAGGGGAGCATGAATCAGCAACAGCACGACCGGCTGCGCGGCCAGTTTCCAGCCTTGGCGCAGGAGGTGAACGGCCACCCTCTGGTCTATCTGGACAACGCCGCCACCACCCAGAAACCGCAAGCCGTGCTGGATGCGATCAATCACTACTATCGGGCCGACAATGCCAACGTGCACCGCGCCGCCCATGCCCTGAGCGGCCGGGCCACACGCGCCTTCGAAGATGCCCGCGAGACGGTTGCCCGCTTTATCAATGCCCCTCGCAGCCACGAAGTGATATGGACCCGTGGCACCACGGAGGCGATCAATCTGGTGGCCCAGAGCTGGGGGATGAGCGAGCTGAGGGCGGGGGATGAGATCGTGCTCAGCACCCTGGAGCATCACGCCAATATCGTCCCCTGGCAGCTGGTCGCCCAGCGCACCGGCGCCGTCATCCGGGTCATCCCCCTCGATGAGCGGGGCGATCTCGACATCGCTGCCTATCTGGCCCTGCTGGGACCACGTACCCGACTGGTGAGCGTGGCTCACGTCTCCAATGCCCTTGGCACCGTCAATCCAGTCAAAGAGATGGTGGCAGCGGCCAAGGCGGTCGGGGCCCTGAGCCTCATCGACGGCGCCCAGGCGGTGGCCCATCTCGAGGTGGATGTGCAGGCTATCGGCTGCGACTTCTACGCCTTCTCCGGCCACAAGCTCTATGGCCCGACCGGCATCGGCGTGCTGTGGGGCCGCACTGAGCTATTGGAGCGAATGCCCCCCTGGCAGGCCGGCGGCGAGATGATCGACAGAGTCAGCTTCAGCGGCACCACCTTCAACATCCTGCCCTTCAAATTCGAGGCAGGCACCCCCCATATTGCTGGCGCCATCGGCCTGGCCGCAGCCATCGGCTTTGTGATGGAGCAGGACAAGGATTCATTGGCCAGCCATGAAGCGGTGCTGACCGACTATCTGGTTGCCGGACTGCAACAGATGCCAGGGCTGCGTCTGGTCGGCGAACCCGGTCAGCGCGCCGGCGCGGTCTCCTTTCTGCTGGACGACATCCACCCGCAAGATGCCGCCACCCTGCTCGACATGCAGGGCATAGCCCTGCGGGTCGGCCATCACTGCGCCATGCCGCTGATGGAATCTCTTGGTGTCGGCGGCACGATGCGCGCCTCGCTGGCCTGCTACAACAATCGGGACGATGTCGACGCCCTGCTGGCCGCCCTGCACAAACTCCGTGACTTCTTCTAAGGCAGACACCCGATGAACAGCCTCGCAACCTACACCCGGATAGGCGTTGAGCCCGACGCAAATAGTATCCGTCAGCAGTTTGCGGCAGCAAACGGCTGGGAGAACCAGTACCGACTCATCATCCAGCTCGGCAAGCTGCTACCCACCTTGCCAGCAGAGTGGCAGCAGGAGGCATTTCGCCTTAAGGGATGTGAAAGCCAGGCCTGGCTGAAGGGGGAAAAGAGCAAGGATGGTTGCTGGCACTTTGCCTGTGATTCCGATGCCCGCATCGTGCGCGGTCTTATCGTCATCGTGCTGGCGGCACTCAATCATCAGAGTGCCGACGCTATCCAAGCTTTTGATATGGATGCCTATTTCAGCGAATTGGGGCTCGAGAAACACCTGAGCCCGTCGCGAGGCAACGGGCTCAGGGCAATCGTGTTGGCAATCCGGGAGCAGGCTGCCTAACCCACCTTGTACAGTGGTCGATCAGGCTTCGCCAATCGACCCTGCGTCTTCATTTCCAGCCTCTTTCTCGGCGCGGGCTCCCCGCTCGGCAATCTTCTTCAATACCCGGGACGCGGCAACCAAGCCAAAGGTGGCCGTCACCGGCGTCACGGCACCGAAGCCGGAGGCGCAATCCATCTTCATATTGCCGTCGCTGGCCGCCTTGGCCTGGCAGGTGCCGCCATTGCCATCCGGATAACTCAGCTGCTCGGTTGAGAAGACACACTCCACCCCGAATTTGCGCGCCGGATTCTTGCTGAAGTTGTGCAGTCGGCGCAGGTCGGCGCGCACCTTGGCGGCCAGCGGATCCTGAATGGTCTTGGCCAGGTCGGCCACGGTGATCTGGGTCGGGTCCATCTGCCCGCCGGCACCGCCCGCCACGATCACCGGGATCTTGTTGCGCTTGCAGAAGGCAATCAGCGCCACCTTGGCCTTGACCGAGTCGATGGCATCCACCACATAGTCAAACTCCCGCTTGATATGCTCGCCCAGGTTGTCGGCGGTGACGAAGTCATCCACCTCGATCACCTCGCAATCCGGGTTGATGGCACGGATGCGCTCGGCCATCACCTCCGTCTTGAGACGGCCGACCGTGCCCTGCATGGCATGGATCTGGCGATTGGTGTTGGTGATGCAGATATCATCCATGTCGATCAGAGTGATCTGGTTGATGCCGGCCCGAGCCAGCGCCTCGGCCGCCCAGGAGCCGACGCCACCGATCCCGACCACGCAGACTTTCGCCTGGCTGAAGGAGCCAAGGGCACGCTGGCCATAAAGACGGGCTATGCCCCCGAATCGCTGTAGATACTCTGCTTTCATACCACCACCTTGCTTGAGGGCGGCCATTATAGCGGCAACCTCCGTCAGGGGCGATGATCGGATGATGGCGATGTTGATGTAAGGGGAAATAAGTGCTGTCTCGGGAACGAAAAAAAGCCCAGTCGTTAGACTGGGCTTCTTGAGTAGTGGCGGAGCGGACGGGACTCGAACCCGCGACCCCCGGCGTGACAGGCCGGTATTCTAACCGACTGAACTACCGCTCCGCATTCGGTTAGCTTTCGCTAAATCATTTGCCGCTTATTCTGAGGTGTCATCCTCGCAGCCGGTCATGTAATTCTTCACATCACCGTTTAATTGGGTGCCTGGCAGTGTCCTACTCTCGCATGGCGAATGCCACA